>JBOFGY010000181.1:0-12875 GCA_051649365.1 Trueperaceae bacterium | reverse complement strand
TGTCTAGCCTGCCTCGTTTTACCAAGCCTGCGTTATACTTAGCCCAGTTACGAACACGGTTCTGTTCCTTCTTCGCTTGTCTCATCAACTGCCAAGAATACCTCAGCCGTGTTCGTGGCTATTTTTGCAACAACGCCCTGCGCTGCGCAAATAAAACTGCGGTGAAATTATTGACTTCAAGAAGCCCTAAGCTAATTTCTGATATAAGGGTCTAAATCAGGTCTGATTTGGGTCTGACTGAACGGTTTTGGGAACGTGTAAAGCTTTGTGATATAAAAAGACACATGACAACAAAATCAGCAACCATCTGTATGGTCGGCTCTGCCATGACCGACCTCGTTTCCAGAGTTCCACGTTTGCCAAGCGCAGGCGAGACCCTGATTGGCTCGAGTTTCGCCATCGGTTTTGGTGGTAAAGGTTCAAATCAAGCCGTGATGGCCGCCAGGCTTGGTGCGAAGGTAAGTGTCGTGGTGAAACTCGGCAAAGATGTCTTTGGTGAAAACTACCTCAAAAACTATAAAGAGCAAGGCATTGATACGACCTACGTGATGTTCGATGACACGCGCTTTTCAGGTGTGGCACCGATTGCAGTAGACGAAGTCACCGCACAAAATTCGATTGTGATTGTGCCAGGTGCCAATGAGGGTTTGTCCGCTATGGATGTTCGTGCGTCGCGTGCAGCCATTGATCATGCCGACGTGGTGATTTGCCAGCTCGAGACTCCAATAGAAAGCACCATTGAAGCCTTTAAGATTGCCAAAGAAGGTAAGGCGATGACTATTTTTAACCCTGCGCCTGCCAGAGAATTGCCTGAAGAATTATTGAAACTTACCGATGTGTTTGTACCCAACGAAGTTGAAGCGGAGATGCTACTCGGTAAAAGTACCGCGACGGTCGAAGAAGCCATGACGGTCGCACTCGAGTTTTTAGACAGAGGCCCCAAGCGCGTCATTATCACTCTGGGTAGTCGTGGTGCAGTCTTTGCAAGTCAGGGAGAAGCTACGCAGTTTGTTCAGGCTGAGAAAGTAAAAGCAGTAGATACAACGGGTGCAGGTGATGCGTTTGTGGGAAGTCTGGCTTATTTTCTTGGCAAGGACTTTTCACTTAAAAAAGCTGTCGAGCGTGCAGGGTCAATCGCTACGCTCTCGGTGCTGAAGCCTGGTACACAGACTTCGTTTCCTTACAGAGATGCAGTAAAAGAGTTGCTCGAGTAAATTTTTATTGAACCCGACGTGTTTGTATAAAGGCAATCATCTGAATTAAGCCAAGACCCCAGAGAATCCAGGCACCACCCGTAGCATAGGTTGGGCCATAAAGTGACGAAAAAAATGTTAGTGCCATGCCATCAAGTAGCATGGCAGTGAAGGACATCACAACAATCGTTGGCATAATGACTGAACCTTTTGCACCCACAAGTGTAATACCCAGCCAGAAAAACACCCAGGCAATAGGAATAGTTACAACAAAAGCTACGATTTGTAAAACAGTATCACCTGGCCCGAAAAACGTTGGCCCCAGAAAACGAATAATCATCGCAGCCGCAAACCAGAAAATGACTCCTAGAATAATGCACAAGGGTAAACGCAAAGTGGATGTTGTAGACTGCTCCTGAGTTGGTTTAAGTGTGTGTGTCATGATTTATCCTTTCCTAATAACTTCTAAACATTTAGATTTTTTAGAAAGACACTAAATGCCTTATCTATCTTGCTTTCTTCACCCGTAACAAGGCGATCCATCAATAGACCGTTCATCACGCCAACAATAAGCCTTGCTTGCTCGGGGGTACTTTTGATGCTGTTTTGAATAAAAGTTTCCCAGTTTTTGATAACCTCCTTTGCAAATGCTCTATATTGCTCGTTGCCGTTCATCGCTTGCACCTCGAGGTCATACAAAAGCCTTGCGTAAGGTGCTACTTCTTTTGAGGAAAGCCAGTTCCAGAAATTCTGCAAGGTTTTACTTGACGATTTACTCGAGACCATCTGGCTTTGTAAAAGGGCTTGCTGCTTACGTTGCGCGTTAATCACAGCTTCAATCACCAGTTGCTCTTTTGAACCAAAATGATAGATGAGCATTCTGGCACTGGTGCCGAGGGCTTCTGCAAGCGGACGAAGGCTAAGGTCTTGGAGGCCGTTTTGCAAAATGTAATTCGTGACTTGCTCGAGCAAGTCAGCTTTGAGTTTCCGATCAGGTTCTTTTCCCATAATGTAACGCTCGCTACGTGTAACAAGTGTTACATATTGAGTTTCATTTGTCAACCCCAACATCAAAACAATGCCATACCCAAGCACTTTTGAGCGCATAAAATATTGACCCAAAAAAGTTATTATTGAAACGAAGTCTGTCTACTACAAAGCTAAAGAGATGTTACCGTCCCACTCTACCTTGGTGTTTAGAGATAGCTTCTTTGACTTCGTTTAAGCTATAGGCTTGTTTGACGGGAATGTGAAGAATTGGTACACCAGCAGCTCCGAGTGCTTTATCTACAAAGTTGTCTCTTTGTTGTCGTTGTGCTTTTTCATGACTGCCATCATCCAATTCAATAACAAAACAAATTGCGAAATCGCTTGGATTACAAAGCACAAAGTCAACATGCTTGCTGTTAATTCTATTTTGAGCACTTTGTCTTTGACTACCATCTAGCCCAGATGTTGTTTTAAGAAGGTCTGCCAAACGCACCTTACTCAAAATGTAATAGTCGTTCCCTACAGCCTGTTGTAAAACACCGAAGAAAGAGCGTTCTGCTTTTGTCAGTAGATAGTTTTGTTTTTGATACGGGTAGGAGATAGTTTGAACATCCTCGTCCTTACTTAAAGAAGGTTTCTTTTTTGAGATTTGATTAAACAAAAAAAGGGCAACTGCAATAATTACAACTAATAAAGCAAGTGAAAGGGTCATGTATCTATTATTGAGAAGTGATTCAAAAAGAGTAGTGGCATTATTTACTTACACGACATAGCAGTTTGACTAAAAGCGTGCAGGCTCACTTTTAGTCTCGAGGGGGGCGTGTGGACATTTTTGTTTCGCGCTCTTGTAAGTCCGCTTGCGATGTTCAGCAGTAGCTTACCTTATTCGTTTTCGTTTTAGGCAGTGGAAAAAGCTCGAGCTAACCTAGCTCTATCAAAAATTTGCTAAACTGCACTTATGTCAGTAGCAGAACCTGTATGGGCAATCGCCGAACTTTTTCCAGAGCAAGGCTCGTGGACAGAAGAGCAGTATATGGTTTTGCCTGGTAACAGATTGATTGAATTTTCAGATGGTATGGTAGACATATTACCTATGCCGAGCCGTCGCCACCAGAAAATCCTTATGTTTCTCTCTGGGCTTTTAGACGTGTTTGTCTTATCCAACCATTTAGGTGAAGTGCTTATCGCACCGTTCAAGGTTAGGTTACGGTCTGGCAAGGTGAGAGAGCCTGATATTCTTTTGATGTTAAGTCAGCACAACCAGCGAAAATTTGAAGAGTTTTGGGAAGGTGCAGACTTGGTTATGGAGATTGTTAGCCCTGACAACCCTAAACGCGACATTGTAGATAAAAAGGAAGAATACGCCCAAGCTGGAATTCCTGAGTATTGGCTCGTCAATCCCCTTAATGAAACGATTACGGTTTTTATTTTACAGTCAGGCTCGAGCGTTTACGGAGAAGCGGGTGTTTACAGCAAAGGTGATGTGGCAGTATCACAGTTACTCGAGGGCTTTCGTGCCGATGTATCTGATGTATTTTCACGTTGAAGAGTAAAGCAATGCTTCATTTTGCCGAACGCTACCGAACTGCTTTTGCGCGTTTTGGGCAACCCTTACAAACCAAACATGCTTTGTCTGAAGAGCTCCTTGCACCCTTTCAATTGCCGCCAGCTTTACACGCTTATTATTTGGTGGCAGGCAATGAAACATTATTGAACCATAGCTATAACCGCTTGCTTGCGCCTAAAGATATTTTTGTAGAGGCTGGCAGAATTGTTTTTATGGAAGAAAATCAAAATGTTGTGTACTGGGGCGTACCTGAAGGTGCCTTCGCTGACCCGCTTGTCGAGCAAGGTGTCAATAGCGAAGAGTTACCGCTCGGGTGGCATCCTGAGCACGAAAGTTGCGCGGAATTTCTCGAGGTTATGCTTTACGTTCAAACAGCCTTTGGTGATGTGATGAAATACAGTAGCTCCGCTGTTGTCGACCCCCATTTTGAAAAGCAACTTCAGCAGCATTATCAGTATGTAGGGCGAATTGGTGAACTGTCGGCCTACGCGGCTGAAGGTTGCGCGCTCACTTTTTGTAAATGGTTTGACGAAGAATGGCGGGTTTTTGGTGGGTTCAATAAAAAGAACGTACAAATACAAGTAGCAAAAGAACTTCAGCTCGAGTGGGAAGAGCTATAACGTTTATTCATAACGCAAGGCTTCAATCGGGCTAAGATTCGCTGCGCGACTAGCTGGCCAAACACCAAAGATAATCCCTGTTGCCACACTTACACCAAACGCCAGTAAGATGACGAGTGGATTGATAATTACACGGTCTACAAATGGCACGGCTGCCACAATAAGATATAAGCTTGCCACCGAAAGCACTACACCAATAAGACCACCTATAAAGGTGAGTACCACTGCCTCAATCAAAAACTGTTGCAAGATAGTAGCTTTCTTTGCGCCGAGAGCTTTGCGTAGACCAATTTCCCGCGTGCGCTCTGTGACCGAGACAAGCATGATATTGAGGATGCCAATTCCGCCGACGATTAAACTAATGGCTCCAATTCCGCCCAGCACGACTTGCAAAATTGTGGTGATGGTATTAAACAGTGTCAACGCACCTTCGATGGTTTGAATGTTATAGCTTTCAGGGTCGCGCCGTCTCTCTAAAATAGATTCGACTTGTGAACGAACATCGTCTATGTTTTTGTCTAAAGCTACGGTGATAGGAAAGAAGACATACTCACCGCGCTCGACGAAAGGAAAGTTCGCATAGAAAGTCTCGAGTGGAATATCACCACTGCTATCATTTGCAAACGAACCGAGCGTACCGCTAATACGCTCTTTCACACCAATCACGGTGTAGTTTTGCCGTGATTCACCTTCATTAAACGTGACTGTAATTTCTTCGCCAATAGGGTTAGGGTTATCAGGAAATAAATCTTCGGCGGCATCCGCAGAAAGCACAATGACAGGTGAGGTACGGCGGTCTTCATCTTCACTAAAATAACGGCCACGTGCCAATTCTAATGACCTGTCTACTTCGATAGCATTTGCTGTTGTACCATTGATGGTGAGGAAAACATCTTTATCATCTATACGTACGGTGCCTTGCGTGGATTGCTGTTTCAAAATATCTATTGGCAGCCGAGATAGTGCGTCAATATCATCATCGGTGAGGGGCGGGGCAAGTGGGTCATCTTGATTAATAACGACGAACAAAGATTGTGAGCCAAAGGATTGCAGTTCATCGGTGATGCCCGCTGTTGCAATTGCACCCATGCTGATGGTTGTCGTCACAGCAAATACGCCAATTACTACGCCAAGTAATGTAAGGAAAGAGCGGAGGCGATTATTGAAAAGTGCGTCGAAAGCAGTTCTAATATTTTGTAAGAGCATCGCTGACCCCATTAGACTAGATTGGCTGATTTTATCCTAAAGCCAGAAAAGAGCTGTACTCGTTATTGCGAGTCGTAGTTAAAATAATGTTACGAAGTTTACTCGAAAAACCCTTTTGAATCCTCGAAGCAATCTCTTCAGGTTGATTTTGCGAAAAAATGATTTTTCTGAGGAGGAGAGAAGAAACTTTGTAGTAAATGTGCCAGGAGAGCTTGCCACGTCGCCTATTTTTTATTGCTACATGATGAACCGAGTTCACGCCACCCTTACGTCTAGGACGCTCCTCGCAATGATGGGATAAGCTATAAACTGGCTCGAGAAATAGTTCGCTAATTGAATCAAAATAAATCATGTTATTTACGATTACCTTTAAGGAATTTCCCCGGTGAACACTGCCATCTTGCGGTTTTCTACTTTGTCCATACTCGCTACTACGCCGTCTTTAATACGCACGATGATTTCACAGTGTTCAGCAACATCAGGTTCATGGGTGACCATCAAAACGGTACGACCTTCCGAATGTAAATCTTGAAAGAGTCCTAAAATTTCTTCACCTGTTTTGCTGTCTAAGTTGCCTGTAGGCTCGTCAGCAAGAAGAATATCTGGATCTGTTGCTAAAGCCCTTGCAATAGCAACACGTTGTTTTTGCCCACCTGAGAGTTGATTGGGGCGATGATCTAAGCGGTTACCAAGTCCGACGCGCTCGAGCGCACGCTTGGCTTTTTCGTTTCGTTCGCGCACGGGCGTACCGCGGTACATAAGTGGTAAGGCAACATTATCAAGTGCGTTAGCCCTCGGTAACAAGTTATAGGCTTGAAAGATAAACCCAATGCGCTGGTTGCGAATTCCTGAGAGTTCATCTTCAGAAAGTTTGGCGACTTCTTGATTGGCGAGTTTATAACTGCCACTACTTGGTATGTCTAAGCAACCAATAATTTGCAGCAAGGTGCTTTTGCCTGAACCGGATGGCCCCATAATGGCTGCATATTGCCCACGCTGAATTTGTAAATGGACTCCACGCAAAGCGTGAACCTCGAGTCCGCCCTCGAGCGTGTACACTTTGCGGATGTCGTTGGCTTCAATGACAAAGTCGTTCATAAAAGTGAAACGTAAAATGTAAGAAGCGAAAAGTCTTAACGTCTTACCTTTCACTTTTTACACTTTACGTTTAGCTACCTTCCTCTTCGAGTGGGTCGTAACCTACTAAGTCACCGGCTTCGAGTTCTTCTAAATTAATCACTGCGATTAAATCATCAGCTTTCAATGCGCTGCTTTCGGTGGCGGCGAGTGTTGCGTTTCTATCCAATACATTTACAGGGACTTTTTCTACAGCGCCTTGGCCCCTTTCGGTCTCAGTAATTTTATAAACAAAACTTCCCTCATCTTCTTCCGTGATGGCCTCGAGTGGCACGAGAAGAACATTCTCGAGAGCATTGACCGTGACCTTGGCTGTAATGGTGTAACCAGGGCGTGCAAACCCAGAAGCCAGTGCTTCAGGTGAAAGGTCAAAAATCGCTTCGACCTGTGCTGCCCCACTCGTTCCCGAACGACTTGCTACCGTTCCCACGCGGCGCAGCGTGGCTGTGAGTTCTTGGCGTGTGTCCGCATCAGGGGCGATGATGGCGGCTTGCCCTTGCTTTAACTCGAGCGCACGGTTTTCATCAAAGTTCGCACGTGCGTAGAGGCTCGAGATGTCCACAATGGTTATCGTGCCTGTTACGTCACTTCCTGCACTCGCTTGAGCAATTTGGTCACCTGCTTTGAAACCAAGGTCGGTGATGGTGCCATCAAATGGTGCAACGAGCGTGGCTTCCGTGATTTGTTCTTGTGTGTTGGCAATGGTTGTTTCTAACTGTTTAATCTGTGCGTTTGCACTAGCAACTTGCGCCTCAGCGAGACCATCAAAATTGCCTTGTTTTGTTTGTGCGCTTTGTAAAGTTAAGCGAGCTTGCTCTAACGTGCGCGACGCAGTGTTATACTCGTTTTGTGCTGTTGTAAGTTCATTTTGCGATGCGGCACCTGTGCTGACTAAACGTTGTGTGGTCTCGAGCGTGCGTTGAGTTTCTGCTAGGGTAGCTTCTGCATTGGCAACAGTATCTTGTGCTGTTACTAAACTACTATCGGTGTCGAGCCGATCAATGTCTTGCTGGGCCTGAATCCTCGCAAGCTCGGCCCGCGCTGATTCTAAACTGGCTTGATCACTGGCGAGGGTGCGTTCTAAACTTGCTATGCCCAAAAAAGCTAAGGGCTGCCCTGCTTTTACAGTGTCACCTTCGGATACAAATACGTCAGACACTGTACCCGTACTGCTAAAACTCAGTGTGCGTTCGCGGTCTGCTTCGATATTGCCCGAGCCTGACACATCACGTATGAAGGTGTTTTGTGTGACGCGCTCGACGGAGGTGCGCCCGAGTTCAGGTTGAGCGTTACGCCGCACAACGGCAAAGATCACTGCTGCAACCGCTAAGACAACCACACCAATCAAAATCCAGCGACCAATGCCTCCCATGTTTGCTTTCATATCAACCTCACGCTTTTGTAGAAGAATAATGAACCACGAAGGCACAAAGCTACAAAGGGAAAAGAAAAGAATCTTCTGGTTGCTTTATGCTTTCTTGGTCACAAAATGATGGCACGGTGAAATATCTTTTCATAGGACTAGACGCGAGTCCCAAATAAGAATGGTCCGGCAGTAATAAGCAATGTTAAAATACCTAATACAATTGCTGTTCGTGTCGCTTTTGCCTGTCCTGCTAATTCGCGCACACCGAGGAACGTTAAAAAAATCCACCAGAGGCTCGAGACGTAGGTTAGCACCATATTCGTTCTACCTAGTAAGCTACTTCCAAATTCTTCTTGTAACCCTTGCATGGCAGGCCCGATAGTTTCTGGGTCTCCTGCATCTAGTGTAATGGGTGTAAGTTGCGGTGGAAAAAGCGCGGCAACAATAATTAGGATGGCCGTAATAGGAAGCTGAGGCCCAAGTGCGTAGGCAGTAACCGCCCAAGGTTTTGCCTCCATCCCTGCCGTGATTCGCACGATAAGCCCGTAGATAAGCCAAAGGAGCAAGACACCAACTACACCACCCACGATCCCGAACAGTGGATTCGAGAAGATTCCTAGGCTGCTACCCTGTAGCGCGTCTGCTTGGGGTAGGGTACTAAAATAGCCGTAAACCCCGCTCAAGACGGCTAGCAGTGCGACAACCCAGAAGGCTCTCGAACTAATCCTGTCATCATCTTTCATGCTCCTGAACAAGCCCACAGGTTTTGTAAATGTCTGCAAGATAGCATCAATCATGACCACTAGCTTAAAACCCGTAGATGAAAAATGTCGTCAAACAAAAGATGGAGGGGTGGTTCGTAGGAGACAGGAGAAGAAAATCTCTTGTCTCCTTTCTGCTCTTAAGCCAATTCACTCCCTACCGCTTCTTTCACCGCTTTGTAAAGCGTCTCCTTCACGCTCGAGGGTGCAGTAGCCGCGAGGATGTGACCTTCGCCAAAGGTGACAAACGCAAATGAACCCTGCTCACTGACGCTGAAAAACTGGCTAAGTTTGCCAAGGGTGTCGCGGTTTTTCTCGAGCAGGGTTTTAGTTTTTTGAAAGAGCGCGGCTGCGTCGCCGTAGCCTTGTAAGTGGGTAGCGTTTAGTGGGTAACCAATCGTTACAGCTGTTGTGCTAGGGCAAGCTTTACGAACTTTATCTATAAACGTTTGAAAGCGTTTTAGTTCGTCAGCGATACGTGCTGCCTCCGTTAATGCAGACGAGGTAGGTAAATTGATACTAGGGCGTTTGGGAGCTTCATAGGGTGCAAGTCTAAACTCTGTGTTCTCCAAACTCAGGAGTTGGTTTAGAGCAGGTAAACCTTGTTGGGTTTGTCCTTCATTAAAAAGCATCGCGTGTTGAATCAGACCTTTGTCCACAAAAATAAGCCCGCGCTTGCCAAACTCGAGTTCCACCGTACCCGTCTGACCAGCCATGCCCATCATCTCGAGCACGGTCGAAAGGGCCACAAGCGATGTATTGCCTGAAAGGGGCGTTTTTGTTGCTGCTACTTTTTCTTCGATGCTGGGTGTACCTTTGGGAGTAGGCAGGTGAATTGGCAACGGTGGATACGGCAAGAAAGCGGTGGGTTCCCCAGACATTTTATAGCTCAGCCTTACCTTGTCACTCACCTCGCCAAAAACATAAAACGCCAAATCCGGTTTAAGGCGGCGTGTAAAACTGAGAAAACCAGGCACACTGCCGCCTTTCATATCCTCATCACAAAAGACCGCTTCATACTCTTTAGTCTTGAGGGCCTCTAACGCCTCTTTCGGGTTTTGCAGGGCATGAACCTTCCAGCCCACCTCTTTAAGTGAGGTTTTTAAGGTTTCAAGACGACTAGGTGTTCCTCCTACCAACAACACGGGCTCCGACATACAGGTTTGATTGTACGTCCTTTACAAGAAGGGCGAAATGATATCTTTCGCTTATGGCACATTGTGAGGTTTTTGCTAGTCTCCCTTTATGACGAGTTATAAAAAATGGCGACTTTTCGCACCGCTAGGGTTAGCTGTCATTGGACTTGGTGCGAGTTTACTAGGGCATAGTATTGGCTTAAAAACGCAAGGGGCGAGTCTAGGAACGTGGTTTTTATGGGGAACGCTAAGTCTCCTTATTTTGAATGCAGGGGTGGCAATATTCGGTGAGGCGGTCAAACACCGCATACTGTTCGAGCTGTCATCTTCTAAAAAGTAAAACGTTATAGTAAGCCATGCAGCTAGAGCTAGAACCTTACATCCCGAGAAAAATAAACTTCCTCGAACTTTATAAGCAGGGGGGCTGGAACCTCAAGGTTTACAGTATCTTGTACCCAGACAAAACCTTAAACCCGCAGCTTGTCGAAACGGCAAAGAAAACCGCCCTCGAGTTCTTGCCAGATGCTACCGAGCCAGGCCATTACAGTGCAGGGTTTATCAGCGTTCATCAGGGCAAAAGCTATGATTTTGTGACGGTAGCCTATTGGACGTACAGCACCGAACTTAAACACCAAACCTATATGAAAGCCTCGAGCGCTTCCGCAGCCTTGGAGCTCACCACCGAACTTTCTTCAGACGTTTGGGATCTTCATCTGCTTGCCCTCGAGCGCGATGCCTGGGTGAGTGAAGTGTTGAGCGCGAGTACGCCGAGTGTAGAAATGTATCTTGCCCAGCAAGTAAGTGAAACGGTTTGAAAGACGAGAGATAGGAGACAGGAGGCAGGAGTTAGGGGTTTTCCTAATTCCTGCCTCCCGATCCCTAACTCTTGTTTTGCTTCTCCATCTTGACATTGTAGCCATTCGTACTAAAATAGACTATGGATGAACTCGAGCTTTTGTTGGAATTTCAAGATCGCCATAAAGACTTTCTAATTTACGAGGGCAGTTACCATTTGCCTACTCCTGCCGAACTCCTCGAGCGGCTTTTTGTTGATTGGCGACAGCGCGTTTACCGCTTTGAGAATAATTTGGGTGCTTCGGTGGTTTTTTATCAACCTCTAACTAAACCCGTTATGACTTGGGATGTCGTGCTGGCCAAGTTTTTTGGTGACGACCCTTTCGACTTCAAGTATGGCAGTGGCGTACGCAGTAACGTGCGCTGGCGCGATGTGCAACAATTTTTAGATCATATTAAAGGAGAAGGAAACTAAAAATTGGATTTCCCTAACCCCTATTTCCTAACTCCTACCTTTTTTGCCAGGGCAGTGTAATCTTCACACTATCCACAGGTCGCAGCAATGCCTGTGGATTATCTTTGTGCCGAATCAGCAAGACAATCATGATGGCAACACTATAGTGAAGTTGGGGAAGACCGGAGCAAAAAGTGAGCAGGAGTAGGCTATAGATAATGAGTCGGAAAAGAAAGCGGATGGTCACGGCGTTTACCCCTAAGTCCTTGAAGTGACCTATCTTACACTGTGTTAAATATTTCACAGTGTGATGTATCACTACAGTGAAGACACTAAGAACGCAAAGGAGGAAGAGCGAAAACTGATGTTAATTTTAGGTGTTTAAAGTAGTTTCCTGCTTGGCTACCTTTAAAAGCTCGAGATACGTTGTGGCTTGCATATGCCACAACTCTGTATATTCTCCTAAGATTTTAGAAGCATATTGTGGCTGCCATTGTTCATCATCTTTCATGACTAAGACTCTGTCAGCTATACGTACCGAAGCCAAACGGTGCGTTATGAATAAGGTTGTTGGCGTTTTAGCTATCTCTGCAAAACGTTGAAAAGCTTTGTGTTCACTTCTTGGGTCAATAGACGCGGTAGGCTCATCTAAAATAAGCACACCTGTAAAGTTATCCGAAATTTTTGAAGTTACGCTCTAACCTTTACAATAGGTTGTGTCATTCACGGAATTAAGTCCTGCTCCTACGATTGCTGTTTCCAAATTTGTAAACCTCGAGAATCACAAGGTGCATTATCTCGAGGCGGGTACGGGTCCTACACTTTTGTTATTGCACGGCACAGCTTTAGACTCTGCTGCTCTAACCTACGGCGCGATGATTCCCAAACTTGCCGAGTATTTTCATGTTGTGGCACTGGACTGGCTTGGTTACGGTGAAAGCGACAAACCTGACTTCGAGTACACCTCACCAGCTTACTCGAGCCTCCTAACAGCGTTTATTAAAGCTCTAGCTTTAGAAAAATTTAGCCTTGTAGCTTTTTCAATGGGTGGTGCAATGGCACTAGGTTACGCGCTCGAGCACCAAACCCAAGTACAAAAACTCGTGCTGATTGATAGCTATGGTTTGGGACGAACGGTGCATGTTCCGACCTTACCTTATCTGACACTTCATATTCCCGTTCTAACAAGGCTTATCTGGAAACTTCTAGGTGTTCCCAAACTTTTGGAGCTGAGCTTAAAATATTTGGTGTTTGGAAATGCAAAACGTGTAACACCTGACCTGCTTCTCGAGGTACAACGGCAACTCGAGCTAAAGGATTTACAACGCGCCTCGACGCGCTGGTTACAAAGTGAGATTGGCTTATTGCGTCTTAAAACACGCCATAAACATTTGGGTGCTCTGAATGTCCCAACCCTTTTGCTGCACGGCTCGAGAGACCTTATTATTCCCCTCTGGCGTTCGCAGCGAGCCGCACATGCTATCCCTAAATCACAATTAAAAATTTTGCATGGGTATGGACACTGGACACCGCGAGAAGCACCAAACGAGGTGCTCAAAAGTATGTTACAGTTTTTAACTGCTTAGCAAACTTAAAAAGACAAGGAGGAGAGAGATGATTCGATCTCCTTCCTCCTGCAATCTTCATTGT
>JBOFGY010000180.1:0-23240 GCA_051649365.1 Trueperaceae bacterium | reverse complement strand
ACGTAAACTTCAAATAAAATTAAACGCTCTGCGGGTAAGGGATGACTTAGGATATGATTCACTTGTCTTTTTGCAGCACCGCCGCCACGCACTTCTTTTTTCATTTCCTCGGGTCTAAAAAGACGCACGGGATATTTACCTGTCGCCGGTGCCGAACCCCAAGCGATTTCTAAAGAACTCTCTGCCTTCAGGGTTACTTCGTGTTGAGGTGGAAGATAAAGAACGTGGGGCAGTTCTTCAAAAACATTTTTGCGCGATACGCTGAAGGTTTGATTGTTGACTGCAAAGGTGACTGCGCCTTGTAGGGGTACGAAGGCGAGTTCTTCGTTGGGATTTGACACGCGAATCTGTTCACCTGCCTTTAACCTCACCACCTTAAAACCTAAATAGTGCCAGTGTGCGCTTTGAGGTGTAATAAGCAATTGAAGCGTTTCATCGTTTGAGGAGTGAAAGTGGTTGACGGATTTTTTGGTGTAAAGGTCATAACAGGCACGCAGAGGCATCGTGCTTGAAATATCGCTCGTATCAAAACTTTCAAAAGAATTGGCAATGACTTGGAAGATAAGGTTTTCAAAAAATGTTTCTTCGTAGTGTCCAGAGATTTGAGCGAGTTGTTTGGCTCGAGCTTTGCTGACAATATCCCCAACACGTGTCGAGTCCTTCGTACACGCTTCCGCTTCGTCTTCGCTAAACTCGAGTCCAAAGGTGTCCTCGAGTTTCAAAATAAGCTCGAGGACAAAGTGTAAATAGTTTGTTTCTGTGCGTTGCGCGTCTTGCTGCTGACCTACAGGCTGTAAATCATTACCGCAACTGGGGCAAAAGGCCTCAGGCTTTCCTCGCCACTCGTGTCCACACATTGGACAGGTTCCAATTTCCATCATGTCATTCGCCTCCGCTTTTGCTCTATTCCTCTATTCTTACGCACTTGGCCGCAAGAAACAAGCGATATACAGCAGGGGGTAGAGACGGGTAAGATAAGGACATTCAGCAATTAGGTCGTAGCTTTTAGGTATTCGTCTTTTTAATTTCCCTAATACCTCATACCTAACACCTAATAGCTTTGGAGGTTTAGGTGAAAACAATCCGAATGACCGTCGGACAAGCCTTAGTGCGTTTTTTGGCTGTGCAGTTTAGTGAGCGAGATGGGGTGGAGCAACGTCTTATTGCGGGTGTTTGGGGAATTTTTGGTCATGGCAATGTAACGGGTTTGGGTCAAGCCCTGCACGAAGTCGGTACCAAAGTCGGTTTGCCCTATTATCGCCCGCAAAATGAACAAGCCCAAGTTCACGCCGCAGTTGCTTACGCCAAACACAAGCGGCGATTGTCAGCGATGGCTTGCACCGCTTCGATTGGCCCAGGTAGCACGAACATGGTAACAGGCGCAGCACTGGCCACTATTAACCGCTTGCCTGTACTGTTGTTGCCCTCCGATATTTTTGCGAACCGCCTACCAGACCCCGTGTTGCAGCAACTCGAGCACCCCACAGAGCACGATCTCAGCGTGAATGACATCTTTCGCCCGGTCAGTAAATTTTTTGCGCGAATCTCGAGACCCGAACAACTTAGCGCAGCTTTGCCAGAAGCCATGCGTGTTTTAACTGACCCAGCCGAAACAGGTGCAGTCACAGTGTCACTTTGTCAGGACGTACAAACCGAAGCCTATGATTTTCCTGCGGCCATGTTCGAGAAGCGTGTGTGGCACGTGCGCCGCCCACTCGCCGAAGACGAGATGATAAAAAAAGCTGTAGACATCATCACAAAAGCAAAGCAACCTCTTATTGTTGCGGGCGGTGGTATTCGCTACAGCGATGCGAGTGATACGCTCGCAAAATTCTCTACAAAATTTGGTATTCCCGTTTCTGAAACGCAAGCGGGCAAAGGTGCTACACCCTGGAATCACGAGATGAATGTGGGTGCTGTGGGTGCTATTGGGGTGTCGTCAGCAAATGAGCTTGTTAAAAAAGCAGATGTGGTACTGGTCGTAGGTTCACGCCTTGGTGATTTTCCAACAGGTTCAAAAACAACCTTCGCTGAAAGCGCAACGCTCATTGGGCTTAATGTCACACCGATGGACGCACATAAACTTTTCGCACTGCCCATGATTGCCGATGCAAAACGAGGGCTCGAGCAACTTTCTCGAGCTCTAAGCAAAGCAGGCTATAAAGGAACCTCAAACGCCAAACGAGCCGAGATTGCTAAGCTTAAACGCGCCTGGAATAAAACAGTGGCTGAAGTTATTGCCGTAAAAGACCCAGACCACCTTGCCCAAGCCGAAGTTATTGGCATGGTGAACAAAGCCTTTGGGGGTAAAGCCGTGGTTGTGAACGCAGCCGGCAGTATGCCTGGCGATCTCGTCAAACTGTGGCGACCTGATGATGACCTTGCTTATCATCACGAGTACGGTTTTTCCTGCATGGGTTACGAAATTCCTGCGGGCATAGGTGTACATATGGCCGAGCCAAAGCGCGAAGTCGTGGTGCTCATTGGCGATGGCAGTTATCTCATGCTCAATTCGGAAATTGTCACGGCAGTTGCAGAAGATATGAATCTCACGATTATTGTTGTAGATAATCACGGCTACCAAAGTATTCACGGGTTGCAGCGCAGCAGTGGCTCGCCCTCTTTTGGTAACGAACTGCGCTACCGCAATAAACGAACTGGCCAGCTTGATGGCAAGTACATAGATGTTGACTTTGCACTGCACGCGGCCTCGATGGGAGCGCAAGCGGTGTTTGCAAGTTCGGAAGAAGAGTTTAAGGCAGCTCTCGAGTTTGCGCGTTCTACTGGCGGCGTTAAAGTCATCGAAGTCGAAGTAGACCCTGAAAAACGTGTCGGTGGTTATGGTGGCTGGTGGGACGTGCCGATTGCAGAGGTGAGTAAGCGGACGGGTGTGAAGAAGGCATTGGCGAAGTATCGGAAAGCGAAGAAGAAGCAAGTGGTCTTCAAATGAGCAATGTCATTGGAAAAGGAAAACTTGTTTAGCTTAAGGAGATTCGGACATGAAACGAGATATAGACCTCATCAGACAAATTCTTGTAGCGATAGAAAAGAATTCTCCGAATGAAGATTTTATTGAAGTTGTGATAGATGGTAAAAGTCAAGAGGAAATTGATTACCATGTTGACCTCATAAAAGATGCGGGTTTTATAAGGGAATCCGTCAAACCAAATCACCAAGAATTATCTCTAGTACCAACCAAATTAACAGGTCAGGGATACGATTTTTTAGTGGCTATTGGTAATGAAAAGGTGTTGAAAAAGATAAAGGAGTTTATTGATGAAAATGCTGGAAGATTTGTACTTGGTGTTGTTGAAAGACTTGCAGTGGGTTATTTTTTCAAGATTACGGGTTTATCATGAGCGCGAAACTGCGAATTGGCAATGCTCCTTGCTCGTGGGGAACAATTGAAAATATCGAAGGGGAGAGGCTTTCGTATCATCAAATGCTCGAGGAACTCTCTTGGGCGGGTTACACGGGAACTGAACTTGGCGATTGGGGTTTTATGCCCACCGACCCTAAAAAATTAAAGGCAGAATTAGCAGCCTTAAACCTCAGCATGATTGGTTCGTGGGTGTCGGTGCGTTTGTACGACGCTGCGTATCATCAGCGTGGTGTAGAGCAAGCTGTAAACGTCGCTAGACTTCTCGTGGAGGTTGGCGGCAGTGAGTGCATTATCAATATTGGGGATGACCACTCGACGGTTCACGAGCGGCACTACAACACAGGGCGCATTAAAGAAGAGCACAGCTTGTCCGAAGAAGGTTGGCAAATTTACGCCGAAGGCGCAACAAAAGTTGCAGAAGCTGTGAAATGTGAAACAGGTTTGCGCTCTTGTTTGCACCAACACGGCTCGACCTATGTAGAAACACCGGCAGAAACAGAAAAATTTTTAAGCCTCACTGACCCAGCACTCTTAGGGCTTTGCTTTGATACCGGTCATTACATGTTAGGTGGTGGTAAAGATGCAGCGGGGGCTCTCGAGCACTTCTCTAACCGTGTTTGGCTGGTGCATTTTAAGGACTTTAATCCCGATGTCATTCCCAAAGCAATTGAAAATAATTGGAACTATCAAGAGATGATTGGGCAGGGTGTGTTTACAGAACTTGGCAAAGGCGCAGTAGATTTTGTGGCGGTGAAGAGAGTGCTCGAGTCCATGCAGTACACGGGTTGGATAACGGTGGAGCAAGATGTGTTGCCGGGGATGGGGGAACCCAAAGAAAGTGCAAAGCGCAACCGAGAGTTTTTAGCGGGGATTGGGTTGTGAAAAATCGCTATGGAAATAGAAATGCTAGGTAGACCCTCACCTATGGCTAGTTTAGAACAGGCTCTAGGTCAATGCGTTTTATACAGTGATACTCTGGAGATACTCGAGCCTGAACGCTTACTTTTTCTAGCAGTTCCCGAAAGTGCCAAAGAACTTTTGACTGAACCTATCGGACAACTTTTACTCTGGCTTAAGAAGCGGAAACAAAATCACATCCCGAATACTTGGCACGTCCGCTAGCAAAATCGCCAGGCGGTCAATGCCCAAGCCCAAGCCTCCTGTGGGTGGCATTCCGTACTCGAGAGCCGTCAAAAAATCTTCGTCGAGCGGTGGTTTTTCATCGTCCCCTGCATCGCGGAGTTTCTGTTGTTCTTCAAAGCGTTCGCGTTGGTCAAGTGCGTCATTTAACTCGCTGAATGCATTACCAAGTTCCATGCCTACACAGACAGGTTCAAAACGTTCAACAAGTCCAGCCCTCGAGCGGTGTTTTTTCGAGAGCGGACTAATCGCTAGCGGGTGATCCATCACGAACGTGGGCTGCACCAAGTGCGGCTCGACATAAATGTCATAGAGCTTGTTGTAAATTTGGTTGATAGGTTCATCAGCTAAAACCACATCATCAATTTTTGGATGATGCTCGCGTACCCAGGCACGAAGTTTTGCTTCGTCCATAAAATCAAACTCAATACCTGCACGCTTAGAGAGTTCACCCGTGTAGTCAATACGCGGCCAGGGTGGTGTAAAGTCTAGCTCTTGGCCTTGGTAGGTAAGTTTCATTGAGCCTGTGAGTTTTAAGATAAGTTGGCTGTACATATTTTCGACGAGTTCCAAAATATCAATATAATCTTTACCAACCCAATAAAGCTCGAGCATCGTGTACTCAGGGTTATGCTTGTGTGACATGCCTTCATTACGAAAGTTGCGCCCGATTTCGTAGACAGCATCAAAGCCGCCGACGATGAGACGCTTGAGGTAAAGCTCGAGCGAAATCCTGAGATGAAAATCGTGGTCGAGCGTGTTGTGATGCGTTAAAAATGGACGCGCCTCCGCCCCACCGGGCACGGCTTGCAGCACGGGTGTTTCTACTTCCATAAATCCCAAATTATCGAGGTAGTTGCGAATAAACGAAATCGCTTTACTGCGCAAGGTAAAAGCGCGGCGCACTTCTGGATTGACCATCAGGTCCAAATAACGCTGGCGGTAGCGCACTTCTTTGTCTGCAATGCCGTGAAATTTATCAGGCAAAGGGCGCAGTGATTTTACGAGCGGGCGGAACTTTTCTGCTTTGATGGTGAGTTCGCCGGTCTTGGTAATAAAGAGTGTGCCTGAGACCTCGAGCCAATCCCCTAAATCGAGCTTCTTGCTTGCCTCGTAATTTTCCGTACTGTCTTTTTGTAAATAAGCTTGAATGCGCCCTGTGGTATCTTGCAACGTTAAAAACGTTGCTTTGCCCATAGCGCGGTAAAGCATAATGCGCCCTGCCACTGTTACAGGGTCTTCAAAATGATCACCAGGCTGCGCGTTGTTTTCTTCTTTGAATATTTTTTGTAAAGGTTCGGCGTAATGCGTGGGTATGAAGCTATACGGATAAGCTTCAAAGCCAACCTCCGTGAGGGCCTGAAGATTCTCGAGGCGTTGAGTGCGTTGTTCAGTTAGGGATTCGTTAGACATAAGAAACAGTTAAAGGTTAAAGGTTAAAGGCTAAAGGTTTTTTGATTTTACCTTTAGCCTTCCTACCTTCAACCTTCAACCTAAACTCCTTTATTAAAAGTTGAATAGAAATCAAAATTAACCAATAGACACTAATGTATACTCCATTGTCTTACCGTTAATGGTCACCTTCACCGCGTCGCCTTTTTTGTGACCCATGAGGGCCTTGCCCATCGGGGATTGGTCAGAGACTTTCATGATGTCACCCTCGAGCACCGTGACCTCGATAGAGGAGACGACTTGTACATCAAAGCCTTTTTTGGCCCCTTTTTCTTTCAGATTAACAACGGCACCTAAATCTACTTTGCTTGTCTTATGATCTTCGATGATGACGGCGCGATGAAGCTGATCCTCGAGCTCGTCAATGCGCTGCTCGATGCGACCCTTTTCGCGCTTGGCGTCCTCTAAACTTGAATCATCGTAGTCATCTGAGGTACCGATCAATTCTTGCAAAATTTGTGTGGCTTCCTCGAGGCGTTCGCGTTCGTGCTCGAGGCTGGCTTTGAGGCGATCATAGCCTTCTTGGGTTAAACGAACTTCGCGTGACATAACGTGCTTGCTGCTCCTCTCTAAACCACTTGCCTCCCATATGGGAGGCAAGCTCGTGTTTTATTCAAAAAATCGCTGCCGCAGTGTAGCGCATGATTTTTGGCTTCATCGTAGGATAGCTAACGGATTCTAGCCCACGTCACAGTCTTTATGGTTTCTACCAACCCTGAGACCGTGTTTTTCTTTGCGGTAACTATAGCAGAAGAAAGAATAAATCGCTAGTTAGGGTACGTTCTAAGTTAAACGTGAAATGTAAGAAGCAAGGTGTAAGAATAACCTTATTACTGTTCACGTCTCACATCCTACGCCTTACACTTTTAACTCTCTTTTCTCAGATATTCCCTTCGTACACTGATAGTGTGTCGAATTATAAGATTTTTGCTCGAGTTTTCCTTATCGCGCTTACTGTGTTGAGCGTGCTCGCCGTGACGGCTGCACTGTGGATAAGGCAAGCTGGAAGACTAAAAATTCCTATACCAGAGGTACAAGCTGTTGTTTTTGACCCTTACAGTGACCCGCGTCTTGCGGGTTATAAGCTCTACCGTGACGCGCTTATGGTCAATGATTGGATTACGCTCGAGAACCTTGCCATGACGCGCAACGACTATGTGGCCTACCGCGCTGCACTTAGCCTCACGCAACAAACCGGTTTCCCGCCGCTGCAACTGCTGAGTTACTACAGGCGGTTGCTCGAGTTGAGGATAGACGACCCTCTGGATAAAGTGGAAAAACCCCAGCTCCTCGTTGCTTATGCTGCGGTTGCAGAGCAGGCCGGCTCTTTTGAAGAAGCTATTCGCGCTTATCACGAAGCCTTACCCTTGCCTAGTGCGATTGAAGGGCTCAAGCGTGTACAAACAGACCCCTATAAACTGGCACGTCTTTTTGTAGACAAACGTCGTTATCAGGATGCGCTCGAGTCCTTAGGTGAGCGGTCTGCCCCTGCGCTCGAGGCAACGATACATCTAAATTTAGACAATTACGAAATTGCTCTCGGTGCTTCTGAGCGGTGGTTAGCAGAAGTGCCAGGTGACCGTGAAGCGTTACGCATCAAAGCCTGGTCACTTTTTTACTTGGGTAGAAATGAGGAAGCCGATGCACTGTTTGCTACGGTGCTCGAGACTGAGCCGTCGCATCCTGACGCACTTTACGGACGTGCTCTGATTGCCAAAAAAGCAGACAACATAGATGCTGCTGTAACTTATTTGCGGCAAAGTAAGGACAGTGAAAATTTGTGGTTAGCGACAGGTTATTTGGAATCCAAAGAACGCTACGCAGATGCGTTACCCCTTTACTTAGAGCTTGGCAAGCTCTCAGGTTCTTTTGCAGATGACGGAGCGTACCGTGCGTTCGTTCTTGCCAACCGTTTAGGAGATACTGCCAGCGCAGAAATTGCCAAAACACTCTTACCTCAGGATTCTTTTTTCTCTCTCAAGCTTGGCTTGCCGCTGTCACTTACAACGACGGCACAACTCGAGCCCGTTCGTACTCCTGATATGGAGATTGCCGAGTTACTTGCCAATGTTGGTGATGTAGAAGCAGGTATAGGCGAACTCTTATTTGCCCTGCGTCGTAGCAGCAGTCCTGCTGAGAAGCTAAGTCTTGCCGAGCTGTTACAGCAGCTCGGCGAATATCGCCACAGTTGGCGAGCTGCGGAAGAGTTACGCAGTCAGGGAATTCAAGATGCACGTTTGTGGAAACTGTCTTATCCACAAGCGTATAGCACAGAAGTTATAGCTGAAGCCGCAAGGCATAATCTCGAGCCTGCGTTGCTTTGGGCGATTATGCGTCAAGAATCTGCCTTTTATCCACAAGCGATTTCTAGATCGAATGCCAAAGGACTGATGCAAGTGATTCCCTCGACGTGGGAGTGGTTAGCCGAGTTACAAAAAGAAACCCCTGGTGATCCTTTTGACCCCGCCACAAATATTCGTTATGGAGCGTTTTATTTACAGTGGTTACTCAATTATTTGCAAAGTGACGAAGAGCTTGTCATTGTAAGTTATAACCGCGGACAAGGTTATATCAAACGTCTTTTTGAAAGCAGCTATGTGGCGGGAAATAAAGATGAGTTGTATAGGGAAATTGATGCGCTCGAGGCCAGGGAGTATCTACAAAAAGTGACGCTCAATTACGAGATTTATAAACAGCTCTATCCGAACTAAAAAGAAGAATAGGGAGGGAAGAAGATTTCTCTCTCTATGCATTGCGCTTTTTCCTTGGTAGCTTTATACTTACCACATGGTGCGCATCACCTACACGCAATCTCCAGGGGTAAAGAACCCGCACCTAATAGAGGATTTGCTCGAGATGGTGCGCAACGGCAAGCAGGGTTGTGTAGATGGAGTCGTCAAGATGATCGCCGACCTGCATGAAAGCGGTTCAGGTTGCCGCTATCTTAAAGCCTTGGGTGGTGGACTTTTGGAACTTAAAACCAGAACGCCAACAGGTGGTGCAAGAGTTTATTTGTTTCAAGGTGGTGAAGGTGAATACGTGTTATGTCGTGCAGAGTGTAAGCGTGAAACGAAGGCAAACACGACGCTTTTGGAGCATACGGCTGAGGAGTTTGTTAAACATCAAGAAAAGGCTAAGAAAGCGAAGGTGAAAGATGAAAAAGCCACTGACAAAGAAGACAGCAAGCAAAAGAAAGGGAAGCGCAAAAGGCGTGACCGTTAAAACTACCGCAGGCTCACTCACCCTAGACCGTCAACCTAGCGAATTACTGACTAGAGTCTTGCAGGGAAAACCTATTCCCAAGCGTTTGCGTAAAGATTTAGTAGAGGTTCAGACCGTTGAAATAAATCCTACAGAGCTTGTCGCCATGTTAGAGCGTGAAGTGCAGTCAGAACGGGTAGGAGAACTTCTTAAACAAGCTAGGGAAACGCAAGGTGTGACCCTGCGAGAACTTGCCAGACGGATGAACGTCAAACATCCAACGATTGTAAATTTTGAGAAAGCCTCGTCTGTTGAACTTTCTACCGTTGCTAGAGTTGCTGAGGCTTTAGGGTATGAGGTTTGGCTCGAGCTTAGCCCCAAACAAGGCGGAGAAATGCTCTCCGCCAAATTGGGTTAAATGGTTTAGACTTTAAGATTTAGTGTGACGTGGTTTGATTGTTGGTAACGCGCTCGAGTCCCTCCAAAACAGTGCGCTTAAGTAGCTCAACTTTGTACTGCGTTTGTGGCAAAGGCTTCGCCCCAGTCGCGGCAAGTTGGGCGGCTGCTTCCAACGTTGTTTGTGTCGCAGCTTTGCCCTCAAGGGCAGCCTCGACATTTTTGAGACGCAGTGGCACGGTTGCTACACCACCTACCGCGACGCGGGCTAGTTTGATCGTGTTGTTCTCAACGAGCAGCCGCACAATAACTTCGACGAGCGGCCACTCTGCTTCAAAACGGCTAATGGCACGTAGATAACTGGCGCGTTCATTTGCTAAAGGTGCAGCTAACTGAATGCTTGTAAGTTGTTCGCCAGGGTTCAGCAGATGATCTCTGGTTGGGTCAGAGCCGTCACCATAGAGAGACTCGAGACTCCGTGAACCTTTGCCTTGCACGTCTACAGTGGCTTCATAAGCCATAAGGGTCATGCCAAGTGTGCTCGGGTGTGGGTAGACACAGCTCCCTAAATCAAACACCACACCGAGTTCGTGATGACCGTTCCTGGATGGGCAGGTGTTGCCCCCCTTTTTGAAACACGAAAAACCAGGATGACGATAATAAACGCAGCGTGTGCGCTGTAACAGTGAGCCGCCCATCGTAGCCATGGCGCGGATTTGTGGTGTAGCGAGACCACCGGCGGCTTGGGCTAAACCGGCGTAGTATTTTTTGATGTCAGGGTCAGTGGCTACCGCGTGAATCGTTGCAAGTGCGCCAATTGATGCAGCACTACTGTTCCAAGTAATCGTTGCACTTGGTCCTGCCAGTGTAGTTACGTCACCTCTCGAGATGCGGTAGCGGCGGCGTTCCATCACATCGGTGCCACCCGCTAAAAATTCTTTGTTTGTTTCAAAGGCTGGTTTATGTTCGAGTGTAGCCATCTTACTTCACCCCCTCGAGAATGTGTCTCGGTAAAATTGGCAAGCTGTGAGGCCGCCAACCTGTAGCGTGATAGACCGCGTTACCTACCGAAGCTGCTACAGCCAAGGTAGAAAGTTCGGAGAGTCCTACGCCTTTGCCTTGGGCGTGGTCGAAGCCTTCCTCAAGAAAGTGGAGTTCCATTTCGGGTGTGTCACCAATGCCAGGGATGCGGTAATCCTCGAGATTTGCATTCAGCACGTAACCACTCGCGTCTATGTGCCGTTCTTCGTAGAGCGCGAAACCTAAACCTTGAATAATGCCGCCGTAACACTGACTTCGTGCCAGAGCTGGTGCAAAAATTTTACCGACGGCCATGCCACCCCAGACACGTAAAGGTTTGATTTTGCCGAGGCGTGTGTCCACCTCGACTTCAGTGACGTGAACACCACCGGTAAAGGATTTACCTGTCACCAAGTCATCGGCACCAAAAGCGAGCGGCATAGCAGGTAAACCTTTGTCTTTGCCGCGCTCAGCTACTACGGATTGCGCCGCGACTTGCTTGGCTAAATCTTGCCAAGACAATTTGCCTTCACTGTGCTCTACGCCAGTTGCGCTTGCTTTGATGTTTTGCAAGGCAAGCTGTGTTTTTGCGGCCCCCAATAATTTTGCCTGCACATTTTTGGCAGCTTCTTGGGCAGGTGCGTAGACACTGTTCGAGGTTCTGGATCCACCCGAGAGCGGTCCGCGAACAGCATTCGAGTTGCCGACATGCACGTGGATGTCTTTTGGAGCCATACCAAACACGTCGGCAACGGCGTTGGCCAGTACGGTTCTCGAGCCGTTGCCCATATCTTGGGCAGCAGTACGAACGTGAATTCCTTTTTTATCGGTAAAGACCTCGACTTTCGTTTCACCCATAAAAAAGTAAAACCAATTGGCAACGGCTAAACCAAGTCCGCGCCGAAAGCGGCCCTTATCTTTGTTGGGGAGAGGTGCGCGTTCACGCCAAGAGGGAATGGTATTCACCCAGTCGTAAAGTGTTTGCCTGCCCCTGTGAGGATCATGGCGACGGCGGAACTCGAGCGGGGATTCACCAAGTTGATAGGCTAAGTCGTCAATGGTCTGTTCTAAGGCCCAGCACGTGATGGAGCCACCGGGGCCGCGAAAGGGTGTACCCGGCGGCGTGTGATTCACCACGTCGTAGTCCATTAAATTTTTTGAAGCTTTGGGATACATAAAACCCATGAGCACCGCGATTTGTGAACCAATCGCTACACCTGCGTCCCCGTAGGCATCGGCTTCTAGGGCTTTAAGTTTGCCGTCTTTTGTCGCAACGAGTGACAGGGACACTTCACTACTCGGGCGAAAACCACCGTAAGCCATTTCTTCAAAACGGTCTAACATCACACGCACGCTTTTCTTGGCAGCTTTGGCGAGGGCCACCGCAGCAAAGGTTTCTTGACGTGGGCGCAACTTGGCACCAAAGCCACCGCCCACATATTCGCAAAGTACCTGTACGTTTTCTCTGGGTAGGTCAAAGTGTTCAGCGATTTCACGCGCACTGAGGTCACAGGCTTGGGTGCTGGTATGCACCACGAGTTTATCGCCTTGCCAGGTTGCTACACTGCTGTGGGGCTCGAGTGCCGTGTGAACTTGCGCGGCGGTTTGATAGGTGCTTTCAAGCAAGATTCTCTCTCGAGCTTTGGCACGGTTCACGCGAACTTTCGTGGTAATCGGTAATTTATCGGTTACATTCATGAGGGGATGACGGACATTCCCTTTCCACATACCAGGAATCAAAATGCCTTCTGCGGCACTCGGAGCTTTTGCGTCTTTGCGCAAACCCGAATAGACTTCAGGTGCGCCTTCTGCGCGTGCAGCTTTCATGCCAATGACGGCAGGTAACACTTCGTATTCGACTTTAATTTTTTCTAAGGCTTCGTCTGCGATGCGTTTGGTCGTGGCGGCAACTGCTCCAATTTCCTGACCGATATAGCGCACCGTGCGGTCTTTGTCTAAAAGTTCGACAAACGCTTCTACGCCAGGCAGGTTAAGAGCTTCACTGGCATCAATACTTTTAACTTTGGCGTGCGGATGCACCGAGCGCAAGATGCGGCCCTCGAGCTGCCCTTCATGCTTAATGTCTACGGTGTACTTAGCTTGCCCCGTAACTTTTTCTAAGGCGTCTACACGTGCGGTTTCGTAAGCGTCGCTGTCAAAGTCACCCGTGCAAGCGCGTTGCATGGCTTCAAAAATGCCAACATAAGCACCACAGCGACACAAGTGTCCCGAGAGTGCGTCAGCTATTTCTGTTTTGGATGGTTTGGTTTTACCTTTTTCTTTGCGCCATCTTTCAAAAAAATGAATGCCCTCGATAATAAATCCAGGCGTGCAAAAACCGCACTGCAACCCGTCACAAGCCATAAAAGCACGTTGTACAGGATGAAGGTTATCGGGGCCATAATGCTCGATGGTGGTAACTTTTTTGTTCTCGAGCCTCTGACTTGGTGTAAGGCATGACAGCGTGGGTACACCGTCCATTAGCACCGTGCAAGCTCCGCACACCCCTGCACCACAAACCAGTTTTGTTCCTGTTAGCCCGCACCCTTCCCGTAAAAAATCTACTGCCGTTTCATCAGGGTGTACTTCTAAGGTGTATTGCCGCTCGTTTATTTGGGTTGCCATGCCCTACCTCCTCTTTAGTTTTTTACGCTACATTTTTAGTCCTCTACTCTACATTAAGTAGTTCATCTTACAACTCGTTCAATGATGCGTTAGTAAACCTCGAGGAGGTGAAGATTGGGTTAGGGAGGTGGAAGGCAGGAGATAGAAGGCAGAAGTTAGAAGGAAGAAATTGGGGTTTTTGTTGTCTCCTATCTCTTGCCTCCTAATAAACACTGGCTGGGTCAAAGCGTTTATGGACTTGCCTCGCCAATTCGTAATGATCAACGAGTTTTGCTGTCGCGGCTCGCCAGCTCCACTGTTCCATATCTTTTCGTGCTTGACCCCCTAAGACCTTTCTTAAATCAGTAGTAAATAAAAGCCGTTTCAGTTGTTGTGTCATATCCCCCAAATCTCCTGGCGTAAACATTAGCCCGTTTTTGTCATGCTCGATCACCTCAGGAATACCACCGGCGCGTGCGCCTACCACAGGCACACCCGAAGCCATCGCCTCCATCGCCACAAAGCCGAGTGTTTCCGTGTCGGAGGGGAAGGCAAACACGTCTGCACTGGCATAGGCTTCAGCAAGTAATTGCCCAGACATATAACCCATAAACACCGTATTCGTATCTCTGAAGCGTTGGCGTAGCTGCGCTTCGGCAGGCCCCGAGCCAATGAAGGCTAAGCGCACGTTACTCAGTTGGGTAATAGGTGCATAGAGCCAGTCCAAACGTTTTTCATTCGAGAGCCGACCTACACATAACATGAGGGGTTGTTCGGGATGTCCATCACTTAAACGCGCACGCATATCGTTTGAGAAATTTTTAGGATGATAATGTACTGTGTCTACAGCTTTTGGCCACAACCTGACTCGCTTAATGCCTAAACCCTTGGCAGAATTCACCATGGGTTGACTGGTGCAAAGATTGACGTGCGCTTGGTTATGCACGTCGCGCAAAAATGTTCTCGTGATGCCGGTTAAAAGCGAAAGCTTAAGATGAGGTGCGTAATCTGCAATGTTCGTGTGGTAGCTAGCCAGAAGCGGTAAATTTCTTTGTTTGGCAATCGCCGTTCCCCACAGCCCCAACACGACAGGATTGACAACATGAACCATATCCGGTTCAAATCGGTCAAGCTCTCGCCCCAGGCGCGGACGCGGCAAACCCAAAAAAAGTTCAGGATACCAAGGCTTAAACGACAAGGCCGGCACGTTGACGACACGGTGGCCTTGGTAATGACTCGGTGGGTTGTGTGGTGCAAAAATTAGGGCTTCGTGACCGAGCTCACCCAAGTAATCAAGTGTGCGCGTAAGGCGCGTGACCACGCCGTCTATTTTGGGAAGGAACGTTTCGGTGAAGTAAACGATTCGCATATAGATTTTCTTATGAACGGTTCATAGTAAGAAAAGTAAGCACTTTATGTCTTTTCCGTCATTGCGAGTTTCAGTATAAGGTGTAACAAAATTTTATCAAGTTGGTCATAACCAAAGCCACGAAGCAATCTCTTTACCTTTTATTATGTAGTTATTAAGTTTTGTGACTTTCATAAACTACAAACGAATTATCTAGCACAGAGAGATTGCTTCGTCATTACTTTCTTTCAAATAATTTACCTACTTATTCCCCTTGGGACAAACAGCTCCACTTCAACGCTTCGCTCAAACTTCGTACACGCAATAACGTAACAAAGGACAGCACTTTATGAGAGAACTTTTGTTTTTGGTACACCAGCCTTCTGCTCTTTCGTCCAAGTACTGTAGCAAGGAATCTTCGAGAGGTCAGCCCTGGGTGCATATTTTTTGGCAATATCTACGACTTCAGAGAGCAGACCCTTTTCTAGTGTAATGGGGTTAAGACCTAAATCGAGGAATAAATCATTTTTAACGTGCAAGTCGTTCTCGGCGGCTTCTTTGCGGGGGTTGTCTACCATCTGCACTTCGGCACCGGTCATCTCTGAAACAAGTTTGGCAAGGTTGCGCACACGGTGGGTTTCGGTCATTTGGTTTAGGATTTTAACGCGCTCACCCTTCTGGGGTGGATTTTCTAAAGCAAGCTGAATACAACGTACCGTATCTTGAATATGAATAAACGCCCGTGTTTGTCCACCTGTGCCGTGAACCGTAAGCGGATAACCCACCGCAGCTTGCATCAAAAATCTGTTTAAGACCGTGCCGTAATCACCATCATAATCAAAACGGTTGATGAGGCGTTCATCGAGATTCGTTTCTTTGGTATTGGTTCCCCAGACAATGCCTTGGTGTAGATCGGTAACCCTCACACTGTCATTTTTGTTGTAGTAAGCAAAGAAAAGTTGGTCTTGCGTTTTGGTCATATGGTAAATACTGCCAGGATTCACTGGGTACAAAATTTGCTGTGAGATTTTGTCGCCTTCTTCGGTGGTCACTTCTACATCAAGATAACCCTCAGGGATTTTCATGCCGGCTGTGCCGTAGCCGTACACACCCATCGTGCCAAGGTGTGCGATGTGAACGTCTACACCAGACTCGACGACGGCAGCCAGCACGTTATGGGTGGCGTTGAGATTGTTATTCACTGTATAACGCTTGTGCCACGAAGACTTCATGCTGTAGGGCGCGGCGCGTTGCTCGGCAAAGTGAACGATGGCGTCGGGTTTCTCGTCTTTGATAAGTGTGAGGAGGCGGTGGTATTGGTCAGCAATATTTATATTGACAAAGTGCAAGCTTTTGCCCGTTAAGTCTTTCCAAACCCGAATGCGTTCGCCCATTGAGGTAATGGGGGTGAGGGACGAAGCCTCTAACTCGTTGTCTATGTTTCTGCGGCTAAGGTTATCAACAATCACGACCTCGTGACCGAGACCTGATAAATGTAAACTGGTGGGCCAGCCACAAAAGCCGTCTCCGCCTAAGATAAATACTTTCACTACAGCCTCCTATAAACGCCTAATATCGAAAATCTAGCGTTGGTTTTGCTTGGGTCAGTTTATCATGACTCTCCTGCGGTTAAGGAGGAATAGTGACCAACATATGGCACTTAAAACCCACATAAAAAACCCCACGCTTATGCTTAAAAACGTGGGGCTGGATAGCGAAGGGTTTTTAAGGTTTAGCGGGTGATAAATACAGAGGGTTTGTTGCCTTGGATATAGCCTTTGATTTTTGCGACTGGAGTGTTGTAGACCTTTGTGCTGTCTGAGGTGGCTTGGTAGGTAACTGCGGAATTGCCTTCTGAGCTATTTCCAATGCTTTCTGTCGTTTGAATTTCGATTTTACCTGCAGTCGTATCGTCTGCATAATTTTCGTACTTAAAGCCAAATGCGCGTGCAGGTCCGAGCAATCCTGGGTCAAGACCTGGGAAGCTAACGTCACAGTTTTTGACGGTGATTTTAACAACACCGTTAGCACTACCTGTGGAAAATAGAATGGGTACGAAAGTATCACTACCGACGCTTGAACGAACATCAACATTGTCGAGCAGGGCAGTTGCTGCACCTTCGGCTGCGATAAAAAGACCGCGAGTTTCTGTCGTGATATTCATTTCGATAGTTGAATTGGTTATAACGAGATTGTTGTAACCGTTGATACCTGTAACATGATTGATGTTTTTCATCTCGAGCCCGTCAATCGTGAGGTTGTAATACGCACCGACAACTTCTGGAGAAAGCTGAATGTTGAATGGGGCTTTTTGAGTTGGGCCTGTAATTTTTGCATTTTTAACGCTTGTATTTGAAGGTGTAATAACCGCAGGATCGGGGTTCGTATCAAAACTGGAAGTCTTACCATTGATGGCTGTGTAAATATCGCGTCCAAAAATTTCCACGCCCTCCACCATTGTCTCAGGTCCAAGCTCAATAACCGTGATGTTATTTTGAGTGGGATCAGCGGGTTCATCTCCTGCTACTTGTGCTTCTAGAATCGCGCCTGGGTTGCTAAGAGTAATGCCTTCAAGCTCACCGCGTCCCATAATTTTCTGACCATTTTTTAGGGGCACACAAATATCTACAAGCTTGTCACAAACAATTTTGTTGCCGAGCAAAATTGTTTTTACTGTGTTATTCGAGGTAGCAGTTGTAAGCTCGTTAAGTGTACGCACAATGCGTGTTTCGGCAGGTAAAGGGTTCACTGTAACGGTTACGGTTCCAGCGTCACGGTTAGGGCCCGATACAACTTCATATTGGAAGGAGCCTGTAGTGGCACCATTAGCAGGTGTGAATTTGATAGAGCCATCCTCGAGCGTCTCAACCGTACCGCCTTGTTCTGTACCAGCAACAACTGCTGCTGTGCCATTTTCAGCAACAAGCGTGTCTACAACAGAGAGTTCAGGTGCAGTACCAAAGACGACAGGAATACCTGCAAAGGTTGTAACAGCTTTGTCTTCCGCATTAACATTGCCAGGCTCTACCACGGTGACAGCTTTTTCAGCACTACCAATAAGTACGCCTTCGGCATTTTTGGCCATGGCAACAAAAGTAGTGTTTGCTTCTAAGGCTGCGCTGGTTGCGGTGTAGCCGTCACTGGCAGTTTCATCGCTGCTAATTGCTGCGCCACCTTTTAAGGAAAATTCGACTTTAGCAACTTTATCTGTACCTTCTGTGATAGTGGCTAAGAGTGTTACACTTGTCCCTTTTATAGCTTGCTCGGGCGTAACCGTAAGTGTGAGTTTAGCTTCGCCCGTGCCTGGATCTACGGGCTTATCATCAGGTTTATCAGGTTTATTGGGATTAGTAGGATTCCCGCCATTGCTACAAGCTCCTAGTACAACTAGAAGCATCATGATTGCTAGCCACTTCACTGTTTTCATTTACTTTCTCCTAAAGAGTGATCGAACTAAAACCCCTGCGCTAGGGACATTTGCAAGGGTAAGCTAAGCTAGGACCACCTCAGGTCAAGAATAGCAAGAGAGCACTCTTTTGGATAGCACAGGCATCACGGAGGAGCAGGAGGTAGGATGTGGGAAATAGGATGTGAAGAAAACTAAAAACCCTGTTTCCTAATTCCTATCTCCTGCCCTACCAAATCTAAAATCGCAATTTCAGCCCTACTGTTCCAGCGAATAGGAATATCTGTGAAGCCTAAACCCCTCGAGATAAAGGCTAAAATTTGGGGTTCTTCTACCCAGCCCTCGAGAAAGCGCGTGCCATATTGTGAAGGCACAGCCACAGCTCCCAAAAAAGGTAATTTGATTTGCCCACCGTGGTTGTGACCGGCCAGGTTTAGGTCGGCGGTGTAGCCGTACTCGAGCATTCCTGGGAAAATATCGGGAATATGAGACATAAAAATGCAGGCTCTATCCTTCGGTTTGTCGTTTAAAACTTTCCATACTTGCTGTTTGCCTTCCCAAATATCATCAATTCCTGCTAGATAGATGTCATCACGAACGTTAATACCTTCATTCACTAAGATGCGAACACCAGCACTGGTCAATACCGCGCCTAGCTCGTCACGTTTGGCAATACCTTGGTCATAGTCGTGGTTGCCCCATACGCCGTACATACCAAGAGGGGGTTGCAACTTGCGGAGTTGACAGGCTAAAGGTTCTAGACTCCCCACCGTAGTTCTATCTATAAAATCGCCAGTGAGAAGCACCATGTCTGGATTTGTCTCGAGGGTGGCATCTACCCAAGCTGCTAAACGCTTTTCTGAAACATAAATGTTGTAATGAAGGTCGCTGAGATGGGCAATACGCAAGTGTGCTTTGAGATGGGGGAGAGTGCGTTCGTGATAGTTGACTTCAAAACGGTAGCTTTGAGCGATAATTCCCGTAGTACCCAAAAACGCAGCTAAGCCAGCAAACCCTGCATTACGCAAAAAACGGCGACGGTTGAGGTTGGGGGGGTGCTTCATAGAGTTTAGTGTACGGCGTTTTGGCAGGGAAATCTGCTCAAAGGAACGAAGATGAAGCCGAAGTTTAGGAGAGCTATCAGCCGTCAGCTATCGGTAAAAATCTTTTGCCGATAGCTGACGGCTGATAGCTAAAAATCTTTTTCTCTCTGGTTTTCTTGCCCTTGACAAGCGCATTTAAGGCTCCTATACTATGAGTACCTTAGATATTAAGGTAACGTCATTTGGCAAAACGTTTTGGTGCTAAACCAAAGCCCTAGCCAGAACGGAGCAACGACGATGATAGACATACTGAGAGACCGTAACAAAGACATTCCTACCTTCAAGGCGTTACTTTCCCCTGGTCTCAACGCTCTCTTTGGTGCAGCCAACAAACGCGCACCCATCACCCCTCAGGAGGTTGTGATGAATCCAGGCACTACTAGAAGCAAAGCAAGTCTTAAAAATGAAGCAGCTCATACTTTTAGAAGTCTGCTTTTCACCTGGCAGCACGATGCTGCCTCAGGTCGAATTGACACACTTGCTGCTGAACTAACGGCACAAGTTGCCAAAGACGGTTCGGTTTGTGTTGGGCTCATGCAGGTCTCGAGCATTCCTAAGCTTTTTGGACTCATCTATTTTTTAGATGGCTACGGGTTACTTCTTCGACAGTGTTACCGCGAACAACGTGATGGTGTTTTTGTTTATGTAGACCGCAAAGGCGATGTAGCAAGCGAATTTGTTGGTAGCGTCGTGAACGAGCGCATTCCTGAAGTCGCGCCCGTTTGGCCAGAGCTTGCTCGAGCTGCTTAAAAGAGATTCAAAGTTCAAACTTGAAGATTCAAGATTGGATAAAATCTTGAATCTTCACCCTTCAATTGGTTTCAAGGAGTATTCACATGGAAGCTATTAATTGGAAAACTTTACTCGAGCAACTTTCTGTTCCCTTCGACAAAGAAGATATAGCCTGGCGAGCAGGGGCAACCTCGAAGGATAGAAAACGTGCTCAAGCTCTCCCTTACGCGGAGTCCAGGGTTTACGAAGACCGCCTTAACGACATCTGTCCTGGTGACTGGAGTGTTGTGTTCAAACCTTGGGGTGAAAGCCGCATTATTTGCGAACTCACCATTCAGGGTTTAACACGCAGTTCAACAGGTGAATTCGATGACGGCAAAAAGAACGCGATTGCTGAAGGAACTGTAGCTGAAGCGCAAGCCTTCAAGCGTGCCTGTAGTAAGTTTGGGTTAGGGCGTTATCTTTATGAAATACCTATTGAATGGGTGGAGTATGACGACGAGAAAAATCGCCTAGCTGACGTGCCACAATTGCCCGAAAAGTTTTTGCCTAAAAAGGATGTAGGAAGTGGGAAGTTGGGGATAGGAAAAGCTTCACAACACACAGCTAACAACCCACAATCTAAAAACGCTGTTGTTCAGGACAAACCAAATACGGGGTCCCAAACCTTAAATCCTGAGCGTGCTGAAGCTATGACCTACGAACTCGAGAAACTCGGTTATCCCAAACGTGACCAGTTGCGTCTTGCTGCATCGGTGTTAGAAAAACCCGTGCGTGATTTAGCATCTTTGAGTGAGACGGAAGCTCTCGAGGTGTGGAGTTACGCCAAGCGCGTGAACCGTTCAGTGGCGGCATAAAGCATGTAACGTTGTTAAGTAGCTAACAAAGTGTGCTTCTAGTAAGGAGAGGTAAAGTAGTAAGATTGCCTCTCGTTTTATCACTTGGGGTGCACTCAATCATCGCGTGATAAACCAAACATGATATAAACGCTAAGCAAGAAAATTAATTTCTAAGAGGTCAGGCAGTGAGGAAGAGAAATGTAGTTATGAAAAAAGGGGAAAGCGTAGAGCAAGCTCGAGGGGCTGTATCAGCTCACAAGAAAACAAAACCTTTAGCGCAGAAGTCTGCCAAGCAAGTTGGCTCGAGCGTAGCAAAGAAGAATTCAACTAAACAGGGGCTAAACCAAGCCCCTCCCAAAACAAAGCCCAAAGCAAAGTCGGTAAACAACGCTAAAACGAAGGTAGCTAATAAAACGACTTTTCGAAAAGCTAAGCCAGCAAAACAAGTGGTGGTAAAAAAATCTAAAGCAAAAAAAACGAACACTTTAGCCAAAGGTAAAACTCCAAAAATCGCAGCAAAAACAAAGCGCAAAACTAAGCTTGTGCAAAAAAAACAAGCGGTGAGTAAAAACAATAAGCAAGTTTCAAAGAAAGTACAAGTCAAAGCAGTAAAAGAAAAAAAGACCGAGAAGATTTCTGTCATTGCCCGCCGTATCCAAGAGAGTAAAAAAATTAGGCCGAGCAAACGGTTCACCGAGCCGCTCGAGTACATCTGTAAACGCTGTAAACAAAGCGTCGAACTTTATATACCTGCCAAGGTCACGTGTAGCCGTTGCGGAAAACCAATGCAGTTACGTTCAGAGGTGGAGACAGTAGAGCCGTTAGCAAAAGCAGCGTAGAAGAGGTTATTTGTTTTTAGTTTTCGTTGTCTGTAAAGGCGTTCGTTGTTTTCAAAAAACGCTCATCCCGAAGAACCATTAACACCAAACCAAACTTCGTTGCTAGGGGGAGACCATGTACAAAGTCATTAGCTGTCCACACTGTCAGGGAGAAGGTTATATGTTGATGGTGGGTAGACCTGGAATGTTTTCGGGAAGGCTCGAGTCTTATCATCCTTCTGAAGCCTTCATGCGTTGTGATGAATGCGCGGGTGAGGGAGAAATTGAAGTGTGTGTGGTGTGCTTGGAGCCGTTACAGATTATTGGCGGTATTGAAATGTGTTCGTGTGCGGCTCAGCAACTTCCCAAAGCAGCTTAAACGTCGTGACGAAAACGAACAGCAGGTAGGGTGGTCTCGAGTCGTTTGGCAAGCGTTGTTTTGCCTGACCCAACAAAGCCGTACGTCATATGCAGTGTTGTCATAATGGCAGTTTAGCAAAACAGAAATGATGGTCAGGCGTGCAAAATGATTTCAAACTAAGCGTTGTAGTGCACTAACTTTATCTGTTTTCTCCCACGAAAATTCAGTACGTCCAAAGTGCCCATAGCTACTTGTTGCTTTGTAAATAGGACGGCGCAAGTCTAATTGTTCGATGATGGCGGCTGGACGCGCATCGAAGATTTTGCCCACAATATCGGTAAGTGTATCGTCACCAAGACTTGATGTTCTAAAGGTATCTACATACATGCCCACAGGTCGCGCTACGCCAATTGCATAAGCCAGTTGAATCTGGCAACGTTTAGCAAGACCAGCAGCCACAACATTTTTCGCCATATAACGTGCGTAGTAGCAAGCACTTCGGTCAACTTTGGTTGGGTCTTTACCACTAAAGGCACCGCCGCCGTGTGGTGCGGCACCGCCGTAGGTATCTACAATAATTTTGCGACCTGTCAAACCAGCGTCACCTTGTGGGCCACCAATAACAAAGCGGCCTGTTGGGTTAATAAAGAATTTTGTTTCACTGCTCACCATCTCTTTTGGAATTGCTATATCAATCACGTGCTTACGAATATCAGTTTGCAAGGTTTTTAGGTCAATATCTTCGTGATGTTGTGCCGAGACAACGACAGCACTCACACTTGTAGGTCTATCACCATCATAGGAAACGGTTACTTGGGCTTTACCATCGGGGCGCAAATACGGCACGATACCTTCTTTACGAACATCAGTTAGACGCTTTGTTAAACGGTGTGCCAGCGTAATGGGTAAGGGCATGAGTTCGGGTGTTTCATCGCTAGCGTAACCAAACATCAGTCCTTGGTCGCCTGCGCCCACTTTGTCAAACATATCTCCTGAGACAGCTTCTTGTGCGGTGGTGACGCCTTGAGAGATATCAGGAGATTGCTCGCTTAATGCCACGAGCACGGCACTATAATCAGCATCAAAACCATAGGAAGCGCGGTTGTAACCCACTTCGCGCACGGTCTCGCGCACGAGGGCTTGAATATCTACATAGTCTTCGCAGGTGATTTCACCGGTAATGAGGGCTAGACCTTTTGTAAGCATCGTTTCACAAGCGACCCTAGCATTTTTGTCTTTCTCTAAAATCGCGTCCAGCACGCTGTCGCTGATGCGGTCTGCTAGTTTGTCGGGGTGACCTTCGGTTACGGATTCGGAGGTAATAAGTCTAAACATGAAGGGTAGGATACCAAAGTGAGAAGCTAAAGAAGGGAAGAGGGAGAAGTTAGAATGTAGGAGAAAAACTCTACTCCCTTCCCCTTCTATATTCTCTATTCTG
>JBOFGY010000179.1:0-4635 GCA_051649365.1 Trueperaceae bacterium | reverse complement strand
CGTGCTTTCATCCGAGTGCATCGTAGAAGACCTTAGAAGTGACGTGGCAACTACTTTACACGACACTAACGTCGTAGCAATGGCAAGCATTAGTCAGTAGGTCTGTAGCACTCAGGCTTAGGTCTGAGTGCTTTTTCTTAGGAGGTCGTATGAAAATTCAAAAGGCAGCCACATACATAGTTTCAAAGCCAGAGGACACCATGTATACAGAAAAAGTTGGTGTTGAAGTAATCTCATGGCACGAAAATCATCGCACAATTACAGCGCATTTGCCTATGATTACCAGCAAAGGAATTGGACTCGAGCCATTTGATAAAAACAGGCAATGGGTCACACTGGAAAAACGGTGCGGTGAAGCAAAGGCAATGGTTCTTGAAGCTATTGACGAAAAAATTCAACTGTTACAAGACATCAAGGCTAAATTCTTGGCAGAGATGCCAGAACTGGAGGCATTTGTATGCGAGTTGCAACAGTCTTAGGCTCACGAACTGAAGACTTTGAGGTCGTCTTTGACATGCTGGACGTTGACGTGTGTGTCATTGAGAGCAAGGCAGATTTGAAACACACCAAGAAGTGTTCACACGTCCTCCTGATGGGCGGGGGTGACTTAAATCCCAACCTGTATGGGGAAAAAGCCTCCCATGTGCGGTTTGTGGACAATTACCGCGACGCTTTGGACTACGCCCTGTGCAGTTATGGCCTCGAGCACTCCCTGCCCATTTTGGGGGTGTGCCGAGGGATGCAGATGTTAAACGTGGTCATGGGCGGGTCACTGCATCAGGACTGGCAGCTAACCGAGGTCGCACCACACAAACCCTTTCACCATCTGAGCTATGTCAGAGGGTCACTTGCCTGGGTGCTGCCTAACTACTTGGTCAATTCCTACCACCATCAGAGTGTGAACGAGGTGGGAAAAGGCTTGACCGTCGCAGCAACCGCACTTGATGGCACAGTGGAAGCCCTGCAAGGGGCAGGCTGTTTAGGGGTGCAGTGGCATCCTGAAAGTTTGGTACTCGAGGATCAACGCTGGCTTGATTTGTTTCGCTACTGGCTCAAGGGCTTTGGCGAGGCGTAGTATGCTTACAAGTATGAAAAGCTACAGCGCAAAGGACATTGCAGAACTTGCCAGCATGACACGGCAAAACGTGACGGTGTTAGCCAAAAAACATGGTAAGGGTACGGTCATTGGCGGCGGTAAGGAAAATCAGTACCGCGTCTTCTCAGAAGCCGACCTGAAGTGGTTCATGAAAGAACGCAAGCCAGGCCCAGTGGCAAAGAAAAAGAAGGTTAAAGTTTCTAAAGACTAGGATTTCCCCTCATTATAACTTTCTGAGAGGGGAAATCAAGGGGAAAACCGAGAATGGACTTTTAGCGTTTGTTTAACTTTCAAAGGTGTGTTGCGTCCATTTCCGCCTCGTCTTCACTCTCTGCGTCCAGAAAAGCAAGTCCGACAGCTTCAATCATTTGCCTGTCCAGGTGCGTTGACCAGTTTGTGGCAAACACGCCCTTTTTGGTCACGTCGAAAATGGTCTTTGGTTTTTTCTTTACTTCATCGGCTCTGGTGTAACGTTTGTACAGCCAGTAAAGCATGGGGTCTTGCTGAAGATGGGCCTCGAGCCTCCTTAGTCGTGCTGGGGTAATCGCAAGGATGTGGGGGGCGATGCCGAGGTGTTCGGTTTCGACTTCCACGTCGTAAGGAACTCGCATATAAAAGTGACTGGCAACTACGCCAACCTCAAACCTAGGTTGCACGATTTGCTGCGCTGGCACGACCTTGTGACCGTGTGTGATAGAGGCTAACTCGAGCCTGTCCGTCATGACGATGTAGTGCATGGGCTGCAAGCTGCCAGAGGAGCGTCCATCCTGGTTCTCGTGGCGGTTGGTGATGCCTTCCCAGGTGTTTACATCTCTAAAATAATCAAACATGGCGAAGGCTACCGATTGACCACGTAGGCGTATGAGCCAGCGTTCACGTTTTTGTTGCTCCCTTATCTCACTTATAGTCATACCTTATTTGAAATAAGGATGCGAAGTGTACGAGCGGTAAGCAATGCAGAAAAATACATCGTAGAAAGATTGTTTTTAACGTCGGGTAACTGTAATGGCGCGGCCTCGAGTATTGCCTGTTTCAAATACATCATGAGGTCAAGGGTTTCTTGGTAAGCGTCCATCAGCGAGTTGCGGCCGTTGTGGCTTTGTAAGTACGTGCCATACTTTGCAAGACCCATTTCAGCGCGGTTAATGAGGTCATTAGCAAGTTGTGTATCTAAGGGTGTGCTTAGTAAATCTTTGAGGACTTCAGGAAGCACGACTTGTTGGCCGTTGTGTGGCATGGGTTCAGGTCTAGCTGCGTTCATATACGCTCCTATCCAAAAGGGGTTGCAGTTCCTTGTAAACTGGCAGGCATTCCTGCAACACTGGCAAGCGGTTGAAGCTATCAGGCAAAAGCAGTTGCCAAGCGTGTTTAACACCTGGCAACAACTTACTAAGGTTTACGGGATTTATCTCGAGCACATACACATCAAAATCAACGAGCAAATCATGATAGATTTTTTTGCATTCTAGCTCTCCTTTTTCTAAGCGTCTCGAGGCTCTGTGTAAGAGGGCTTTGGCGTTGGCTGGCTTCATGCTCATGACTAAAAGCTCTGGTAGGTTTTTGGCACTGAGAGAGGTCGTGTGCATATAGACATGACGCGTGGTGGACGCGAGTTTGTACATGAGGGAGTATTATAACAATTATTATTTTTTATGCTGACGATTTGTTGCACCACCCCAACCACGTCTCACTAATAAAGGCCGTGAGAAAGCCGTTGTGACCAGAACAGAAAGGATTAAAAAATGATGGAGATGCAAAGGGTCTCACCGTTAAAGGCCGTGAGAAAGCCGTTGTGACTGCCTACGTTTTTAATGTGCTCTGGCACAGCATTTCTACTGTGCCAAACGCGAACCTCTCTAACTATACGCTATTTTGAGCACTTGCGTCTGCACTCCTCTTCACGCTACTGTGTTTTTCGGCGTTTTAGGCTTGCGCGAACCCTCCGTATTTTCAGGGCTTACTGCTTCCCCATCTTGACACTCCCACGGCTAAAGCGCGTGGGATTCTCGGACTACGCTTGTGTTACCTACCACTACGTTAGCGTCCAAAGGCTCTGACCGAACCCACTTTTGTTTCACATTGATTGCAGCATTCGTATCTCGGTGATGGAAAGTACCACATCCTTGGCAGGTGAAAGTACGAACCCACAAGGGATGTTTTTCTCTATGACCACAAACACTACAATCTTGACTCGTATAGTTGGGACTGACACTGACAATCTGCCTACCAGCGTTCTCAGCTTTGTAGGTCAGCATCTCTATCAACTTGCCCCAACTCACGTCATGCACGGACTTTGCCAGCATTCCTTTGGCAAGTCCCTTAATGTTCAAATCCTCGTGTATTATCACGTCATTTTCTTTAACCAACCTGTGAGAGAGTTTATGCAGAAAATCGGCACGTTGCCTGGCTACCTTTTGATGCAACTTAGCTACTTGTACTCTTGCCTCTTCACGGTTCCTACTACCACGCTTTCTTCTGGCAAGTCTGCGCTGGGCTTTCGCAAGGGCTTTTTGTGCTTTGCTGAAATGCCTAGGTGCAGCGATGAGTTCACCGTCACTGGTAGCTACGATGTCAGTCAGACCAAGGTCTATTCCAATGGTGTTGCCCGTAGCAAGCAAGGGTTGTATCTCAACTTCGCAAACCAATACCACATACCAACCATCGGCTTCCCTTTTGACCGTTGCAGTTTTGACTTTGCCTCCAACGGCTCTGCTCAGTCTCAACCTGACGTTGCCAATCTTAGGCAGATAGATGTGCTTATCTTTGGGAGTGGTCTTGTACTGCGGATAGCAAAAACTATCAAAGCGGTTACGGCCCTGAAAACGAGGGAAGCCAGCTTTAGCACCCGCTTTTATTCTGCGAAAGAACGCTTGATAGGCTTTATCCAGTCGCTTCAAAACATCTTGCAAGACTTGGCTGTGAACGTTGCTGTACTCAGGCAGAGCTTCTTTAATCTCAGGGAGGTATTTATCTTGTTGAAATCTCGTGATGCTCACAGCGCACTTTTTATAGGCGGTGATTCTTTCCTCGAGGGCAGCGTTATAAAGTTGCCTACAAAGGAACAAGGTGTTATCCAACTGCTTAGCTTGGTTTTGAGTGGGGTTAAGTTTGTACTTAAACGCTTTGAGAGTTATATGATTACTCATGCCAAGGTTGCCCTACAACCTTGGCATGATTGTAACATATTCCAAATGACAACAATCCGCTACGCGCACAAAATTCATCCAACGGATAAATCACGTTGGCTTTCTTTTGTGGGAATTCGGTAATGCCTAACTCCTCGAGTTTTTCTTTAGTTAGAAAGCTCATCTTTCACCTGCACCTTTTCCGAACCGTCAGCAATCGTGCTTCTGATACCTGAGACAAGTGCCATTCCAAGAAAATGCACCACATCCCACTGTGCGAACTTTTGTTCTGATGCGAATAAAAAGATTTCCTCCTCCGTCGCCCTTCTGAGATGCCACGTTTCAATGCCGTCAAACTGCCCCGAGTCCATCCTGAAAGGTTCTCTTAGCTTCTGCTCACTCATACACACCCGC
>JBOFGY010000178.1:0-6537 GCA_051649365.1 Trueperaceae bacterium | reverse complement strand
AGAATGGTTGAGTGCAACCAAAGTGGGTGCGCTTCTCATGGGTGGGGGCATGGGCTCTGTGATGCTGGCGCAATCACTGGGGGTGGCTTCTAGCCTAACCGCTATTTTTCCTGCGGCTACGCCGCTTCTCGTTTCGCTGGTTAGTGGTTTGTGGGGACAATGGCCGCGCCGCGCGGAATGGTTGGGTTTGCTTGTCGGTTTTAGCGGAGTGGTGCTGCTTAGTCTCGAGGGCAGTTTGCGCTCGAATCTTTCAGCCACGCTTATTTTGGCTTTTGCACCCCTGTCGTGGTCGTTGGGTACAGCTTGGAGTCAGCACCTAAAATTACCCAAAGGTCTTATGGCAAGTAGCACAGAAATGTTCTCGGGTGGAGTCGTGCTGCTTTTACTGAGTTTGCTCTTTCGTGAACGTTTGACTGGGATGCCAAGCTCGTCGGCGATGGTAGCGTTTTTTTATCTCGTGGTTTTTGGGTCACTCATTGCTTACAGTAGTTTTGTGTATTTGATTGGTAGGGTGCGTCCTGCATTAGCTACAAGCTATGCTTATGTCAATCCCGTTGTGGCTGTGTTACTCGGTTTGAGCTTTGCAAATGAAACCTTGACGATTTACGCGCTCGTAGCTCTGCCGATTATTCTGCTTGGTGTTGCCTTCGTCACGATGGTGAAAGGTAAGCCGTGAGACGCGAAAAGTGGATCGTCTAGCGTCTTAACATAATAAACTATCCCCATGCCTACTTACTGCGAAGTCGTCCGTGAGGGAAAGCTTGCGAAAGTCCATGAAGACTATCACGCGCATCATTACGGTTTTCCCATCAGCGATGACACCTTGTTATTTGAACGCTTCGTGTTAGAAATTAATCAAGCAGGGTTGTCCTGGACGACAATTTTGAATAAACAGGAAAATTTTCGTAAAGCCTTTCAAGAGTTCGAGATTTCAAAAATCGCACGCTACAAAGATAAAGATATCGAGCGACTTTTAGGGGATGCAGGGATTATTCGCAACCGTTTTAAAATAAATGCAGCGATTGAAAATGCCAAGCGGGTTCTCGAGTTACAACAAGAGCACGGCTCGTTCAAAGCCTGGTTAGATACTCATCATCCCTTGGATATTTTAGACTGGCAGAAACTGTTTAAGAAAACCTTCGTATTTACAGGTTACGAAATCGTGCGCGAGCTTTTGCTCAGCACAGGCTATATTCCTGGAGCCCACGATGAAGATTGTCCCGTGCAGGAGCGAATTAAAAAACTCAATCCACCCTGGCAAAACGTAAAACGCGAAGTGTAAGAAGCGGTTGACCTTTTACACTTCGCGTTTTACGTTTTGCGTCTAACTCACTTGTACAATGTTGTAAAAAACTTTACGCCCTTCTAGGGCAGTGCTATTGACCATCACACCTTTGGGGCCGAGCCACAGGTCTTCACCCTCGAGCTTTTTCCAGACTTCCATCTCGAGCGTAGCTTTGGCATTGCGAAGGGTTGCGGGGCGGTTGTTTTTCTTGTTGGTTGTGTAGGCGTTTTCCATGAGCAGAGTAAAACATTCATGGTCTTACAAAAGTCTTACGAATTCCTTACAAAGCAGGGGTGTAGGAAAAGTCACAAGGGCAGGAGAAAGGAGGAAGGAGAAAGCTAAAACCTGAAAGTGCTGACCTGTTTCAATGCTGACCTGCTGCCTCCTCATGACAATACGTGAACAAATATGCGATATTTCTGCTCGAGAGGAGCTGTATCTATGAAACATCTAATCTATCTGTTTTTAAGCTTAGTTTTACTCTTAGCCGCTTGTGCGCCGCGGGTTACAGAATCTGGGGAGGCAGAGGCCGCTGCCACCGAATCAACTACTTCGGATGAAGCAGCTACTGACGAAGCCGCCACCGATGAAACGCAGGAGCCTCTAACACTGACACTTCTGGGCATTAACGATTTGCACGGCAATCTTTTACCAAGTCGTTTTAGACTTCCCAATGTCGAGGAGCCTATTGAAGCGGGTGGTGTAGAGACATTAGCAACCATTCTCAATGAGAAAAAGGCTGAAAATCCGAATACTTTGTTTATTGGCGCGGGCGATCTTATCGGCGCGAGCCCGCTTATCTCGTCCCTGCTCGAGGATGAAGTGACTATTGACGCAATGAACAAGCTGGGCTTAGCGGTGAGTGTGGTGGGCAACCACGAGTTCGATAAAGGCAAAGACGAACTCTTACGGATGCAAAATGGCGGTTGTGAAACACCAGAAGAGAGCAATGCTTGCTTGTACGGTATTTTTACAGGTGCAGAGTTTCCGTATATTGCTGCCAATATTGTAGACACCGCCAGCGGTGAAACGCTGCTGCCACCTTATGTCATTCAAAATGTTGATGGTGTAGATATCGCCTTTATTGGTGCAGTTCTTAAAGACACACCCACGATTGTTGTACCGGCGGGTGTGGCAGGGCTCGAATTCACAGACGAAGCCGAAGCTATCAACAGCTTTATCCCAGAGTTAAAAGAACAAGGCGTTGAAACGATTGTCGCGCTCGTTCACCAAGGTGGTAACTCGCCCGACTACTTTGACACGATTGACTGCACGACGCTCGAGGGGCCTATCGTAGACATCACGAGAGCCCTCGACCCTGCCATTGACGTGGTGATGTCTGGACACACCCACAGAGGCTACCAGTGCCGTGTAGACGGGCGTTTGGTGACGCAAGGCGACGCATTTGGTCACTTGGTGACACAAGTCAACCTCACCATTGATAGAACCACGAAGGATGTCACAGAAGCAACGTCAGAAAATATTGTTGTAGACCCGACGAAATACGCACCTGACGCAGCCATGACGGCACTTGTTGCCAAAGCAAAAGAACTGACCGACCCTATCGCTAGTGAACCGATTGCCACGATGGGTGCCGAGCAAATCTTGCGCGAAGGTGACGCTTCAGGACAGAGCCCACTCGGTTTACTTATTGCGGACGCGCAACTTGCTGCTACCTCCACGGCAGATATGGGTGGCGCACAGATTGCCTTTATGAACCCGGGTGGTGTGCGCGCCGATTTACCCGCTACCGCTAACCCTGAAGGTTTAGTAACGTATGGTGATGCGTTTGCTGTACAACCTTTTGGTAATGTCATGGTGACGATGACGCTAACCGGTGACCAACTTAAAACCTTGCTCGAGCAGCAGTGGTTAGACCAAGACCGCCCCCGTATTTTGTTGCCTTCGCAAGGCTTTACTTACACTTATGATGAAGCCCGCGAACCTGGTGACAAAGTGTTGGCTGAAACCATGGCCCTCAACGGCGAACCCATTGACCCTGCGGCAAGTTACCGTGTTGCAGTGAACAACTTTTTGGCAGATGGTGGTGACAAGTTTGTTGTACTGACAGAAGGTACTGAGCGTGTCGGGGGTGACCTCGATTTGACAGCGTTTCAAAATTACTTACAAGACCTCGAGGCGGCAGGTACACCTGCAACGGCTCCTGCGCTTGACCGTATTACGCGCTTGAACTAGATATATAACCGTTTAGAGGGGCTCGAGGACGGCTTCATTGTCCTCGAGCCCTTTTGTTTCAAAACACTTTGGCAAGCCTCGACCCATGCACGTTTTCACCAAGTCCATAAAATTCACAGAAGCTCATGATGAGGGGCCGCCATTTATCGGTGTCTACGTAGTGGCGTTTTTTATCACTCAAAATGGTTTCGTCCATGTAAGTGCGTACAATGCGAACTTCAATGCCTGCTAAGTAAGCGTCATTACTTTGGAATGGGTGAATATTGACGACTTTGGACTCGAGCTGTACAGGACACTCGAGCACTCGAGGCGGCTCGACGAGTTCTGACGGAAAAGGCGTAAGACGGGCCTCCCCAAATTTGTCTTTGACATAGCGTGTCCCAATCGCTAGTTTGTATTCAGGCACAGGAGACATGCCTGTGGTAAGGGCAAGTTTATCCACTGCACCCACCAAAGCATCCGAAGGAAGATTCAGCACACACTCACCTTCTCGCTGTAGGTTTTCAAATGTTTTTCCGCGTGTGGAGAGTCCGAGCATACAAGACTGATTAAGCCACCAAGCCGAAGACATTGGGGCTAAGTTTGCAGAGCCATCTTCATTACGTGTACTGATAAGCACGACGGGTGTACCAAAATACATAACTTTAGGTTCAATGACTTTGTGCATAGTTTTAGTATTGCCGAAGATGGTGAAAGTTTCTATCTGTTTCTTGCGGTCGAATTTGCGTTTGGCGATTTTGTTGTGAGAGAGTTAGTTAATATAAGTTACTTTGTGATTTTTCCAGAGATATACGGTGACTTATAAGATGATTAAAATAAACCTCGAGCCAGAGAGAGCAAGCTTGTGGGAGGACAAGCGGGCTCAAGTTTGTGACAAATACAAAAAACTAAAGTGTGACCAGCAAATGAGAGTCTCGAGCGTTTGCTCGAGGCTCTTGAAATTTATTGGCATTGAGGTAAGCTGGGTTTGGTACGGCAAACAGGTGGATCATCGTCGCCAGGTTCAGGTGGGGGATTGTTGTTGCCGCTGCTGCCAGATGGAAGTGGTTGAGGATAACCCCAATACAGAAGCGTATTGGAAGAACTTCGTGCAAACACATCGATTCGACCTTGACTTGGAGAAACAGCTTTTGGCCCAGAGCCACCAGCAAGAATAGCTAAGTAGCTTCTCCAACCACTCCAGCCTCGAGATTCAGGATCAAACCATGTGTGTATAAGAGAAGTAAGACCAGGAATCAAAGTCTGTGTAGCAAATACATCTAGATGTTCTGGAGCCCAAGAAGCGACAGTCGGAGCAGAGCTAAGAGTACCGCCCAAAGAATACCAATCGCTCCAACCATTTGCATCAAACCACTTGTGATAGAGGGCAGCATCTGTGCCACGAGCAAAGACATCTATTTGTCCTGGTTTCCGAGATACGGCTGCTGGATCAGAGGTTAAACGACCACCTAAATTTGCCCAGTCACTCCAGCCATTTTCGTATGCTCTGTGGTATAAAGCATCATCTGCACCTCTAAAAAATACATCTAAGCGACCTGGTTTCCAGGATGCAACCGCAGGGGCCGAGCCAGGAGCTAGGAAGCCACCTAGAGACACCCAGTCATTCTCATTCCAACCATTTTCATTTTGAAAAGACTTTATAAGTAGGTCACCATTTACGCCTCGAGCAAAGACATCGACACGTCCTAAACCCCAGGACACAGCGGCAGGAGCAGAGCTAAGATTGCCTCCTAAATCTACCCAAGGAGACCAACCACCATTTTCATACCACTTATGCAGCAGAGTGTTATTGCTACTAAGCGCAAAAACATTTAAATGGTCTGGACCCCAATAAGCTACAGCAGGATCTGAAGCAATCGTCGTGCTATCTAATTCTCTCCAGGTAATTCCGTAGATGGAATTGATAGAAGCAATGTCCCCCAAACTAAGCCCATTTCGTTGGCCAATAGGGTTGCCGGGAAGAATAGTTTGTATGGTTGTTTTTCTTAGTCCAGTTTCTGGATCCTTTTTACCAAAATCGAATGAACCATAGTGCATAATAGAGTTGAAATCATAAGAGCCAATATCAAAAGCATTATTGACCTGTCTATCAAAGTTGTGGCGTTGACCATCTTCAATGTTATCCCAAAAAATTCTAACGTGGTTGTCACGGTCTTCTCGAGATTGCTCGTGATAAAGTCCCATTGCATGGCCGATTTCGTGGATTAAAGTACCTATTTCACAATTACCGTTCGAGTCAAGTTCAATTGTTTGTCTACCCCCGCCCCGCCCTACCCAAGAAGCACAAGCATCGCTTTGACTTCCCTTTACGAATTCTACGTAATCTCCTTCTTGTGATCTTGCAACAAATCGAATAGGTGTTTTAGCTTCCCATTCACGAATGGCTGCTGCAATACTGTTACGACCACTTTCTGTTACATTAGCGTTAATTGTAAAAGGAACGATACCATTCTCCCAACGCCAGTGACAATCAAATAGCCCAAGAACAAAACAACCTGTATCGGTAGCGATGCCTTGAGGATCTATAGCACTTTCTGACTTAATAAGTTTTCCCTCACTATCCACATTGCCAAGGATAATGTCTCCTTGAAACATCGCTTTGCCATCTACAATTTCATAGGTGACGTTTTGAGGTTTGTCAAAACCAGGTAGCAAAACATCTGCTTGACCCAAGTGGCTTGGTAACACCGATGTCGTCTCAGATTCAGTTCGCTTGCCACAGGCTGTTAGCAATATGGTCAGCAAAACCGCGACCCAAAGACCTAAGAACTTCGTCTTCATGACCTTCTCCTCTCACACGCTTTCTGGTATAGGTAAAGCGTATGTGGGGATAGAGTAAAAAAAGTAGCGTGACTGAAGCGTGACTGGATTGTTTAGATAAAGAAAAACTCGACCTTCTCATTTCTCAGGTGTAAATTTTTTTTAATGTTCTTGGAAAGGAGGTTGCAATGAAGAAAATAGCAACTTTCGTTTTGGTTTTTGGCTTGCTAGCCAGTGGTGTTAGTTTCGCTAATACGGCAAATAGTGCAAGTTCTACAAAAGGAATTAGTAATACA
>JBOFGY010000177.1:0-3553 GCA_051649365.1 Trueperaceae bacterium | reverse complement strand
CGCTTCTCTACGTTTTTCTCCTGTCGGTACAGCTTCTCTAGCTTTTCTGGATTTTCTTCCCACTCAATCGGGTCTACCTTTCGGCTCATCCCTTAGTTTACATCTTATGCGTCACTACCGTAAAGATTTGGTATAATTTATACAGCTCTTGTCCTTGCCATCTGCAATGACACAAGCGATGGAGTTCTTCGTGAAGTTGCTCAACATATAGCAAGGCTATCCTTTCTTCAATGGCAGACGGCAATTGAAGAATTAAAAGGGGAGCTGGACAATCTTCGCTGGTCGAACATCGTAGATTTGAAGCGCTTGAATCATGTTGAGGAAGTAATGCTAGCTTTGATCTGATTGTAGATATATGAAATGCATCTTTACGAGTGTTTGGCTCAACTAATATTGAGCTAAGTTGTTTTATTGTATTCAACACACCAACTACTTTCTCAAAGGTCAACGTTTCTAAAAACTAGTCTTTAACCCTAACTAATAAAGTATAAAGTCATCATAATTAACTAAGTTCAGAGCGATTTTTGGTCGCCCTGAACTCTTTTTTGTACTACGGAAACATCTTCTCAATTCTTCCTAGGCGTTGGTACATAAATAATGCACCCCACTCCCTCGAGAAATCATCAAGCTCGACCAGTTTGCCTAATACATTGAGTGAAGGCTTCGGTGTGAGGTTCCCTGTAGTCCTAAAATCTACCGGATACGGAATCATCAGCCAGCCTTGAGTTTGAAAAGTTCCCATTGCCCTGGGCATGTGATAGGCACTGGTCACGAGTATCCAGCGTTCACCCACACGCGGTTGCAGTGTGCGAATACTGAGTAGTGCTTCCTCGTAGGTGCTGCGAGCTTCACCAATAAATACAAGCGAGCGGGCTTGAAACTCATCACCAGAGAAAAAACCGTTGCTCGTCGCGCGCGTTGTAAATTCATTAGGAATCACTTCTTTGTAAAGCCCTGTAAACACCAAGCGTGCATTTGGATAGTGCTCGGCGAGACTAGCCACAACTGTCATGCGCTCACCACCTTGATTGAGGCTCATTTGTTCTCTCGCTTCGCTGACTTGCCAATCTACGGTGCCGCCTAAAACTAAAATTCCGTCAATGCGTTCAGGCAGTGGATTAGGGGCAGTGTAGGCTTGCTCGAGCCTCCGACCCATCAGTTCTTTCATCGGAAAAAGTGCCGGCAAAACTGCGAGGATTAAAGCTAGACCTAGCACACGTCGTCCAAAGATATAGACACGAAAAAGCATGAGGGCAAAGCCAAGCAGCAACAAACCGAAGACAATATTGCTCGGTTGCGACAAGGCCCAAAGAACATCATTCTGTGGAATAGCCATATGTATTGTTATAACAAAAATATGGATGATAGCTAAAGATAGAGAGTTAAAAGTAGAAAACAAACGTCCGAAAAGATTTTTGACCTTCTGTTGCTAAACACCAAATCCTACTTGCCTTTTGCCGTGCTTTCGCGTTTCAACAATTCGCGTTTGCGCTCAAGGCCCCAACGGTAACCACTCAGTGAACCATTCGCACTAATCACACGGTGACACGGAATAACCACACCGACAGAATTTGTCGCACAGGCCCTCGCTACAGCCCGCACTGCACTAGGTTGACCGAGAGCCTGAGCAACCTCACTATACGAGCGCGTTTCACCGTAAGGGATTTTTTGCAGTTCTTGCCAAACACGTTTTTGAAACGCGGTGGCTTTTACGTCTAGGGGTAAATCTAAGTGTGGCAACTCTCCCTCGAGATTCGCCACAATCGCGTTAACATAGTCCGTTAAGCCTTTATCATCACGCTGTAAATCGGCATTAGAAAATTCTCCCGCCAACGTTTCTACGAGTTCTTTTTCTGTATCTGCCAAACGCACCGCGCAAATACCTTTTGCTGTTGCGGCAACGAGCATTTTTCCCAAAGCAGACTCTGTAACCGTATAAATAATCGAGATGTCTTTTCCTTTCTGCTTGTAGGTTTTGGGTGTCATGCCAAGTTCATCTTTGGCTTTGCTGTACAGGCGAGAAGCGGAGCCGTAACCTGCTTCATAGACAGAACCACTGATGTCATCACCCCGTTGCAAAGCAGCTTTGATGTTTTTCATACGGTGCGCTTCAGCGTAAGCCTGAGGTGAAATACCGACAAGGTTTGTAAACACACGCTGTAAATGCGACGTGCTGAGCTTAAAAACTTGACTGAGTTGCTCGAGTCCCACATCTTCCTCTGCATGTGTTTCGATATATTTGCATATTGCTTGCACCTTTTCTAATTGTGGGTCAGAGAGTTTTACTGCGTCAGGTTGGCAGCGTTTGCAAGCTCGGTAACCAGCTTGTTTGGCAAGGTCAGGGAGACGAAAAAGCTCGAGGTTTTCTGGCTTTGGTTTGCGTGAAGGACACGACGGGCGACAATAAATTTTAGTGGATTTCACGGCGTAGACAAACTGACCATCAAAGCTCGAGTCTCGTTCCAGGATGGCATGAAGATAGCCTTTCGGTTGCATGGTTTTAGATTGCACGGCTACAGCATAGCCTGTTTGTGAAAAATACATTTCCATAGCTACAGTTTATGGAGAAAAATCCAGTTGTTCTATCTAAATCTTGTGCTAGATATTTAGGCAATTTCTTTCAAAATGGACTGAATATTCTGCACGTGCAAACCTCTATAAAATTCGCTGAATTCTTCGGTTAAGCCCAGGTCTTGCATGACCATCTCAAACGTCCAGCTTATTGCGTCTGGAAGAGTGTTGGGCTCGAGCCCTGCGTCAACCTTTGCTCCCTTTACCTTTTCACGCAAGGTTGCAAAATAACGAAGATTTCTGTCGAAGAGCGACACTTCCACCGTGCCACCATGACACGGTAGAACGATGTCGGGGTTGAATGATTGAAGAAGTTCTAGGTCTTGCTCGAGTTGCCTCACTGAACTATCAGCCTCAGCATAGGGAATAGGGTGCTCGGCGGTGTCAGCAGCAAGCACAGTTTTTATCTCTGGAATCCATAGAGAGATATGGTCAACGGAATGTCCTGGGGTTGGGAAAAGCTCGAGCGTCAAATCTCCACCATGAATTGTGAAGTTTTTAGAAAACGTCAGCGTAGGTGCAACAATTTGAACATTACCAAGAAAAGGTCTGCCTTTTTGCTGCTCTCGTAAAAAACTTAGAGCTTCGTCATACTTTTCTTTAAGCATGATTGCTGAACGTTCATGACCTATAATCGGTGCAGGATAACCGTTTACAAAAAGAGCATTACCCCACGTGTGGTCATAATGTTGATGGGAATTAATAACGAGAAGTTGTCGACCTTGTAAATCCCCCTTAACTGCATTCATGATGATTTGCATTTGCTGGGGCGCATTGCCTGTATCGAAGACGACTAAGTAACGCTCTGTTATAATAACAAACACATCAACTAAATCACTCGCTGTAAATGAACGAATGCGTTTGTCCCAGCCTATATTTTCGCGTTCTACAACATCTAAATGCTCAATCATGATTGAGACTCAAAAATTTGCGCCAAGTGATGGTTCATATGGTCTAAATAGTCACGAACGACAAACTCGAG
>JBOFGY010000176.1:0-17872 GCA_051649365.1 Trueperaceae bacterium | reverse complement strand
GCACCATGACTCTGCCCTAAACCGCCACCAACAAGCAAGGTGAAAGCAACAAGTTTTTCATTCTCTACAACAGGAACAACACCGATGTCTTGTGTGTAAGCATCCACGCAGTTATCGACTGGTGCCGCAAAACCTATCTTGAATTTGCGAGGCAAGTATGTATCACCGTAGAGGGGGTCGTTCTCCTCAGCACTTGCTGCTTTTTCTCCGTCTAACCAAATCTCATAATAGGCACGACTGCGTGGTTTGAGGCGATCAGAAATTTCTTTAGCATACTGCATCACTTCGGCTCTGGCCTCACTAACCAACGGTGCAGGGCAAGCCATCACATTCCGCACGACATCGCCGCAAGCAGAAAGTGTCGTCAAAAGTTTTTTGTGCAAGGTTCCGATAAGTGGCTTAAGTCCGCCTTTTCGCACACCATGATATTGAATAGCTTGGCGCGTTGTAACGCGCAGGGTCGTGTTCGCTAACTCGTCAGAAAGGTCATCGAGCGCAAGATACTGTTCAGGGGATAACACGCCACCTGGAATCGCTACGCGAATCATAAAAGAGTAATCTGGCCCTAACCCCTGAGCTTTACGTGCTTTGCGAAGATCGCGGTCATCTTGTTGATAGATACCGTGAAACTTGAGCATCTGGTAGCCATCATCTGTGAAGTGGTCTTCCCCGTTGTACAACTCCGTATCAATAGGGCCGCGCAAATGATTGGAAGCAATTTTTAGATGCTCAACTTTGGAAAGTTTTGGGGCTTGGGTTTCTGACATTTGACTTAACTCCATTTCACAAAATATCTTCCACAGATTTACAGTGCGAAGTCACACAAAACAACAGACTCCCAAGATTTTAAGATGCTTGGTTCGTAAATCTGTGTAATCTGCGAAATCTGTGGATAAACGCTTTTACACACCCGTGTTCGTCCAGAGACCGCACTCGGTTTTGCCTTGGCCCGTCCAGCGTCCTGCTCTTATGTCTTCACCAGGGCGCACTGCGCGAGTGCAAGGGGCGCAACCGATGGACAAAAAGCCTTCCCAATAAAGCGGGTTTATGGGTAAGTCTTTGGCTTTGGCATAGGACTCGAGTCGTTCGCGCGTCCAGTAAGCAAGAGGATTAACCCTCGCCCGTTCTTTGCCTGATTCAATAAAGGGAATTTCAATCCTGGTGTCCGCTTGCTCCCTCGAGCGAGCGTTGAGCAGTGCTGTCGGTTGTTTTCTCGCCAAATAGTTTTGCAGCGGCGCGACTTTGCGAGCAAAGCAACAAGCGTCGGTGTCTTTAAGAAATAAACTGTCATCGGGTAAGTTTGCTGTTAAGGTGACAAGTTTTATCTCAGGGTAGGCTTCTTGCACACGGTTACGGGTCTCGAGCGTCTCTTGAAAGTGATAACCGGTATTGACAAAAATAACTTCTCCACGATAACCCGCCTCTACCGCCATATCTAGGAGGACTGTACCGTTAAGGTTAAAGCCACTTGTCATCGTTAGGTTGGGATGGTTGGCGATGGCCCAGCGAATGACATCTTTAGGGTCAGTCTTTTCATTCCAATTTTCGGGTTTGCTATTGATAAAGCTAGGTTTATTGTTTACAAAATTTGTAATGTTTTCGGACATAAGAAACACCTTTTATATGAGTTAATATCGTGTTGGGTTGACAAAAAATCAAGAGGGTATACAGCAAAAAAGATGACATCGCATCCTACAAAAGTGCTTGGGAGTTCTAGCTTTTGAACCTTCGAGCGTTTTCACGCTTTCGCCTCCAGAACATTCCCTGTAAAAAGGAATGTCTTTACCTTACTGACTCAAGCGTAGCATACATGTCGTTTAAGTTACAAGATTTGTCATCTACTTTATGAACTTGGATGAGTGTAGGTAGACTTGCATTGCGTGAGATTTACCTTTACAATAGCTCTCATGTTGTACCTCACCTTGCGAATGCGAATGTGTTGTTGACCTTATGTCCTGAACGGTTAATGATTCTCAACGGTTAATGATTATAGACACTTCGTTTGATTCAAAAGGAAAGGAACCGCTCCCGAAGCTATCAGGTATTAAAGCCGCCAGGGAGTACCTATTATGCCTAACTTAAAATCTAAGCTCGGACAAACCTTCGTTATTACCTGTGAACTTGACCCACCCAGAGGCGCAGACCCAGAAAAAACGCTTGCGGAAGCTCGTGCAGTCAAAACTCTTGTAGATGCCGTCAACATTAGTGACAGTCCCCAAGCCAATCTGCGAATGACTCCGATTGTTGGAGCGCATCTCTTGCAAGAGCGGGTGGGGCTCGAGGTCATTGCACACTTTACCTGCCGTGACCGCAATGCGCTCGGGTTACAAGCAGAACTCTTGGGCGCACATGCCCTCGGTGTTCATAATGTCCTCGTGCTCTACGGTGACCCGCCCGAAAAAGGTGACCACCCAAACGCTAAAGGTGTCTTCGAAGTAGACGCGATTGGTTTAACGAAAATTGCCAAAGGACTGAATGCAGGCTTTTCACAAACCGGACGCGAACTCGAGGGTAAAACCGCTCTGAATGTCGCCGTTGCTGCCAACCCTGGCGCGAGTGATCTTGAAAAAGAGAAAAACCGTTTTCTCGAGAAAGTCGCTGCAGGCGCAGACTTCGCCCAGACACAACCTGTGTTTGACGTAGAAACAGTGGAAAGATTTCAAAACGCCTTTGCAGGCAAACCACCTGTTCCTGTTCTCTACGGCATTCTTCCCGTGAGGTCGCTCGAGATGGCCCAGCGCGTTGGTAAATGGGTAAAAATTCCTGACATGCTCATGGATGCACTAAAGAAAGATGGACGCGCCGCAGGCATAGCCTGGGCAAAGCGCACAGTTGAAGAGCTACGTGAACTTGGTGTACCCGGTGTACATTTATATCCGCTTGGTCGCCCGAAGGTCGTCGAGGAACTCCTCGCCGATAGAAAGGTTTTCGTGTAGCTCTGCTATACTCAAATTATTATGGTCATGACTCCTGAGTACATTATTGATAATAAAGGACGTAAAACAAAGGTTGTCCTTCCTATGAAAGCGTATCAAGAGCTTCTCGAAGACCTCCATGATTTAGTGTTGCCTTGGAGAGACGTGATGAAAAGCGTGTAACTTTGGAAAGCCTCGAGAAAAAGCTCAAGAAAGATGGACGCTTATGCTTATAAAGTTGTCACAGCAAAGTCATTTGAAAAAGATTTGCGAAAGTTGCCTGAATGCTGTTCTAAAAAGAGTTTTCAACAAAGTAAAATTGCTAGCCAATGAGCCTTATCCTGATGGCGTTCGCAACCTCGAGGGCGAAGAAAAATAGATTAAGAGTTGGAGATTTTCAGATTATTTACAGCGTAGACAAAAAAGAGAAAGTGATTGACCTCATTTATGTTCGTAACCGCAAAGATGCTTACAAAGGGTGATGAATTGTGATAAATCTCGAGCAAATCTTGGAAGAACGCATTCTCGTGTTGGCAGGCTCAACGGGAGCTTTACTGATTAGTCAAAGGCTCGAGGAAAAAGATTTTCACTTTGAAGGTTCACCGTCAAAAGTTGATGAAATGCTTAAAGCACTAGCTGGCAAGATTCCCGAATTACCCAAACGTCCACTCAAAGGAAATTTTGACGTTCTCAATTTAACGCGACCAGATATTATTAAAGACATTCATGCCGCATATTGTGAAGCGGGCGCGGACATTATTAATACAAATACATTCAATAGCACTCGGGTTTCCCAAGCTGAATACGGAGCAGAAGATTTTGCAAGAGCTTTTAACCTTGCGGGGGCAAGGATTGCAAGAGAAATCGTTGATTCTTTCACAGATAAAAAACGCTTCGTCTCTGGCTCAATTGGCCCAACACCGCGCACAGCAAGTATTTCCCCAAAGGTCGAAGACCCTGCCTTTCGCTCTATTACGTTTGATGAATTAGCCGTTGTCTATCAAGAACAAGCTAAGGCATTGCTTGAAGGTGGCGTGGATATTTTACTCGTTGAAACTATTTTTGACACACTAAATGCAAAGGCTGCAATCTATGGTATTGAAGAAGCTTTTATACAATCAAGTCAACGCATTCCGATTATTTTATCTGGCACGATAACAGACCAAGCAGGACGCACTCTGTCTGGTCAAACTGCCGAAGCATTTTATTTATCTATCCAACACGCTAAACCTTTAGCCGTCGGTTTGAATTGCGCGCTAGGTGCCGAAGCATTGCGCGAACATATTAGGGCTATTTCAAACATCGCCAGTGAGTTTACAAGTATTCACCCGAATGCAGGTTTACCCAACGACATGGGTGACTACGAAGATACACCAGCGTATATGGCAAAAATTCTTGGTGAATTCGCAAGAGAAGGCTTAGTGAATATCGTTGGCGGTTGCTGTGGAAGTACACCGGAGCACATTAGGGCGATTGTTAGTGCGGTTGAAGGAGTGAGACCTCGAGGAAGGAGGAAGGAGAAAGGAGAAAGGAGGAAAAACCTCACTTCTCATTCCTCATTCCCCTTCCCTCATTACTCTGGGTTAGAGCCACTCATCATCACCAAAGAAACAAATTTTGTGAATGTTGGTGAAAGAACGAATATTACGGGTTCTCCTAAGTTTGCTAAGGCGATTCTCGAGGGCAATTATGAGGCGGGTTTAGATATTGCGCGTCAGCAAGTTCAAAATGGCGCACAAATTATAGATATAAATCTCGATGAAGGAATGCTGGACGGCGAAGCTGCGATAATTCGCTTTTTGAACTTAATTGCGGGTGAACCAGATATCGCTAGAGTCCCGCTCATGTTAGACAGCAGCAAATGGAGTGTACTCGAGGCTGGACTAAAACGAGTCCAAGGTAAGTGCATCGTCAATTCAATTTCTCTGAAAGATGGCGAAGAAGAATTTAAGCATCGTGCCAAAGTTTTACAACGTTACGGTGCGGCGGCGGTGGTAATGGCCTTTGATGAGAAAGGTCAAGCAGATACTTTAGAACGTCGTATCGAAGTTTGTCAACGTGCTTACACCATCTTAGTGAATGAACTCAAGTGGCAAGCACAAGATATTATTTTTGATCCAAACGTTTTGACCGTTGCTACAGGCATTGAAGAACACAACAACTACGCCAAAGATTTTATTGAAGCTACGCACTGGATAAAACAAAACTTGCCGGGTGCTTTGGTTTCTGGTGGCTTGTCGAATGTCAGCTTCTCGTTTCGTGGCAACAATCCAGTACGCGAAGCAATGCACTCTGTCTTTCTTTATCATGCAATTAAAGCAGGCTTGGATATGGCCATCGTCAACGCGGGAATGCTCACTGTGTATGACGACATCAACACAGAATTGCGCGAACGTGTTGAAGATGTCATTCTCAACCGCCGTGAAGATGCAACCGAAAGACTCGTAGAGATTGCGGAAAATTACAAAGGCGAGAAAAAAGCCAAACTCGAAGCCAGTGCATGGCGTTCTTATAATGTTGAGAAGCGTTTAGAACATGCCCTCGTACAAGGCATTACTGAATTTATTGATGTGGATACTGAAGAGGCGCGGGTCACGTTGGAAAAACCACTTCGCGTTATCGAAGGCCCACTCATGAGTGGGATGAACATCGTTGGTGATTTATTTGCTACAGGCAAAATGTTTTTACCACAAGTTGTTAAAAGTGCTAGGGTCATGAAAAAAGCGGTTGCCTACTTAACACCCTATCTCGAGGCAGAAAAAGCAGGCAGTGCAAAAAGTAATGGCAAAATTATTATGGCAACGGTCAAAGGCGATGTTCATGACATTGGTAAAAATATCGTTGGTGTAGTGCTAGGCTGCAACAATTTTGACATCATTGATTTAGGTGTAATGGTAAGTGCGGATAAAATTTTAGAGACCGCAAGAAAAGAAAATGCTGATGCGATTGGACTTTCTGGTCTTATTACACCAAGTTTAGACGAAATGATTCATGTCGCCAGTGAAATGCAGCGTCAAGGCTTCACCATGCCACTTTTAATTGGCGGCGCGACAACTTCAAAAGCACACACAGCCATAAAAATCGAACCTGCTTACCAAGGCCCAGTGCTCCACGTCTTAGATGCCTCGCGCAGTGTACCTGTAACGCAAAAACTTTTATCGGAAGAGCGTGATATTTTTGCTGCTGATATTCGCAGTGAATACAAAACACTCAGGGACTCGAGAGCCCAACGCCAACTCAAACTTTTACCACTTGTCGAAGCTAGAAAACGCGCACCAACTTTTTCGCATAAACCTTTTAGACCCAACCAGCTAGGGCATCATAGGTTTGATGATATTGAGCTCGAGACCCTAACACCTTACATAGACTGGACACCCTTTTTCATTGCCTGGGAACTTAAAGGGCGTTACCCCACTATTTTTAACGATGCAGCAATTGGTAAACAGGCGAAGGACTTATTTAACGACGCGCAAACGCTGCTGGCAAAAATTGTTAGGGAAAATCTCTTCACAGCTAAAGCAGTCTTCGCGCTTTATCCTGCAAACAGCATCGGCGACGATATTGAGGTCTACACCGATGAAAAACACTTCAATCTTATCACACGTTTTCACACTTTGCGCCAACAACACGACCAACCCGAGGTGCGTCAGGCATTGTCAGATTATGTCGCGCCGTTAGAAAGTGGGCTCAATGATTACATGGGCGCATTTGCCGTCACTATTCATGGTGCCGAAGACTTGGCAAAAGAATTTGAAGCCCAGCACGATGATTACAATGCGATTATGGTCAAGGCTCTTGCTGACCGCATGGCGGAAGCCCTCGCAGAAAAACTTCACGCTGATGTTCGCAAAACCTACTGGGGCTACGCTGCGAATGAAACTTTGTCGAATAACGAGCTCATTCGTGAACGCTATGACGGGATTCGCCCTGCACCTGGCTACCCCGCCCAACCAGACCACACCGAAAAGCGCACACTGTTTAGGCTTTTACAAGCTGAGGAAATTGGTTTGAGTCTTACAGAGTCTTGTGCCATGTGGCCGGCCTCGAGCGTCTCAGGGCTTTACTTTGCTCATCCTGAGAGTCGTTATTTTGCTATTGGAAGAATTCAGCAAGACCAGGTTGAAGAATACGCAAAACGCAAGGAAATAACGATAGAAGAGGCAGAAAAATGGCTTGCACCCATTTTGGGCTATGAAAAAGTGGCTGTTGGGTAGAAAGCCCCTTCCCTTTAATCATAAAAGCATTTAGACTATAGAAACTTTTGGAGGAGCTATGGAAACCTTTGGTTTAATCACAATGTATTCAATCTTTGTCATGATTGGGCTTAGCATTTTTTCGGCAGCTTTCGTCTTCTTGGGTAAATTTTTTACCGATATTTCTGAAGACCCTGATGCGGAAACACATTAAAGCTTAGCATTAACACTGTAGCGATAGGCTAGGTAAACCGCGCAACTCAAAAAAGTCTTCCTTGTTTTGTAACTGTGTTTGAGGTTTAAAAAGCTTTGGCGGCACTGTGGACAGATAATGCCATTCTGATTAGTATTATCAGATAAGTTCATTCAAGCCTAATTTTTTAAGTAATTCCTGTGCTAATCGCTCACTTACAAACCTTTCCATGTACTCCCTGCGTGTGTTGTGGCTTAGAATGTTTAAACTTCCAAACCACTTAATATTACGGTCTAGGATGGCAATTTTTTCATGCATATTTCGCCGAAATTTCAATATAGCACCCAAAGCCTGCAGTTCCTGCATTACCCACGCAGCCCCTTGTCGCATAGGTTCAGGCTGTTCAGGTAGTGGCAGTGTTATCACAACAATTTTGACTCCCTTTGATTTGAGCCGCTCAAACATGTCTCTAAGTTTGCTAAATCTCTCTCGAGTTAAAAACGGAGATAGGACGAGAACTTCCCTTTCTACACTGTTCAAATCTTGGTAAAAGTTTGGCCAAAAATCCTGATGAGTGAAGCCAACGTTTACTTGGTCTTTTCTTCCAACCAGCCCAGATTGCTCTTCGCTTAATCTAAATACACTATGATCGAAATTTTCATCAAAAAATGAATCCAAAATATCAGTAGATTGAATGCTTTTGCCTTTCAGGCGTGTGTAGTTTAAAATCTCTCTAAAAAGTTCACTTTCAGAAAATGTTTGTTCAATATGCTTGACGTGGCTGACTATATAAAGTTTTGACTGGGCTCTCGTCATCATCACATTAATGAGGCGCTTGGCATCTTTACTACTTTTATCTGCACTAAGTGACCAGTCACCACTGCCAGGCCCTTCAACGCCGTCAAAAATAACTACGGTTTCTTCACCACCTTGAAAGCTGTGAACCGTGTTGATTTTTAAGGGCAGATGCTGAAACAGTCCTCGGTCTTCCACCATTTTATAGATAAGGTTTGCCTGGGCTTTGTAAGGTGTAATAATGCCAATAGATTCACTCTCCCCATACGCAGAAGCCATCTTTTCTACTAACGACACCGTAACAAGAGCACTTATTAAATTAAAGCGACTTCCCGACTCGAGCTTCGTGCACCAAGTGTTATGAGGTGTTGTGTCAACGAGGCACAAGGCGGCATCATTTGAAACAGCATCTCGTCTGACTTTCTGCCACGTGGAGGGATGATCTTCTAAAAGACCATGGTAAATCTCTCTTCTAGGAATTTCTGAAATGTGAGGATGCATCCGGTATTGCGTGTTGAGAAGATAGACGTAATTTTCCGCTACTTTTCCATCTGTGATACCCCAGTGGTCAAAAATGCTTCGACCAAACCATTTTTTGATAAGCTTTTCTTTACTGCCAGAAATGGGCGGTAATTGCTTAAAATCCCCTACCAGCGTTATTCCTTTATCAGCCTTGGTAGCAGCCCAGTAGAGCATTGGCATAGGAGCCATGCCCACTTCATCCACGATGACAACATCAAAAGCAAGGGTTTCTACTTCTTTCGAGAGGTAAGACTGGCTAAGGGTCGTAGCGATGAGTTTAGCTTGCTTAAAGATTTGTGTTTTAAGCATCTCGAGCTCTTCAGCTATAAGATCTAAACGTTGACGCAGCATGGCACATTGTGTTGAGAGTTCAGATATTTCAGCTTTAATATTAGCGATGGACTTATTTACCTTAGATAAAAGTTGTTGAAACACTTCACTTTCTCTAACAACTTTCTCTTCCAAGGCTGTAAGTGCCTGACTCGTTTCTTCCTGACGTTTTGTAAGAACTTCTATTTCTCTCATCACTGTCTGGCACTGGTCACTCACACGTTCTAAACCATAGCGCAAATCAACAGGATCGAGTCGCTTGATAAATCTCATAACAGCATTTGCATTTACAGCTCTGTCCAGTTTTTGATTGAGGTTGTGTTCTCTTAGGTGCAGCTCTGCCAGTTCATTGCTAAGTTTTTTACTCTTTACCGCGAGCGTCACCCCATTCTGCTTGGTCTTATTGAGATTGAGATGCAACGCTTCTAATTCTTTCTCTTTGACGAGAATGCTCGAGAATGTTTGTTCCAAAAGTTCGCACGCGCGTAGACGGTTCTGCAGCATTTCGCGCTCTTGATAAAGTTTTTGGGATTGATGCTTGAGTACCAATTCAGGTAAAACGAGAGGATATTCTTTTTGGAGCAAGGTGAGCATATCTGCTTTGGGTGTGCCGAGTCGCAGCACTTGGCCCCTTTCATAATAAGTATCGCTACTTTGCTCTGCAACTTTAAGAAGTGCTTGGTCTACCGCCGTGTTTGCGTGGGAAAGTAGTAATACTTTTCGCCCTACTCTTAAATGTTGGTCTACCGCTTTGGCAATCGTTGCAGTTTTGCCCGTACCAGGGGGTCCCCAAATAACAGCTATTTTCTCTTTCAGAGAAGCCTGAACCGCTTGGTGCTGAGAGACATTCAGCGTAGTGTCATTCACAGCTAAATCGCTTGATCTTCTAACTGCATGAGGTTTTTGAAAAAGGCATTCACTAAAAGCGAACTTCGCTACGTCATTGCGGTGAGTTTCAAACTTCGTTTGCAAACGTTCGAGCATGTTTTTGGCTCCATCTTCAAACCTAACAGTACCAATAGGCTCGTTCAATTTTTGCTTGAGGGCAATTTGAACATAAGGGGCTCGAGTAGCAATAATGTCTGCTTCATAAGACTTACCCGCTACTTGAAGCTTACCGATAGCTTCTTTTGGAACACTTGCCAATGACTCGAGCACGAACTGGTAAAGGTAGAGCCCCTCGATCTGGTGTAGAAATTTCCCTTGACGAAGTGCAACTCTGTCGCCTTTTTCCTCTTGAACAGCAAGTCGAACAGCTTCAGTAAGTTCGCTCAACAACAAACTTGGCATAAGATCTTTACCATAACAGTCTTTGGCTTTAAGATGTTGAGAAAAGGTCAAGTATCAAAAAATGCCTAATCTTTTTATCCAAAACACCATCGGCTTATAGGTCTCTTCTACCTTCCCCACATCTTGTCAAGCATAGGTCGTGTGAAACGTGGGGCTTCGCTCAAAGCCACGTTTACGCCAAAAGTCGTGCAAGGGTTGATAATCTACAGGTTTAAGCGGATGATTCTCTGGACGTTTCACGGCACAAAAGGCTGCTAGCGTCGCGCCATAACTTCTAGCCTGTTTCTTGACTTCAAAAAATTTTACACCTATTCCCTGCCCCCTGTATTGCGGATAGAGCAGCGACTCTCCAGAATAAAAAATCTTCGCCAAGTCATAGTCCCGTTCAACAAACGGCTTCTTAAATTCTGCGGTTTCTTGCAAAAGCGGCATCGCTGTAGTAGCACCAACAACTCTGTCTGCATCAACCACAATTGCCACAAAACTATTGGGAGAAGTACTGTAGGTGCTTAAATAGTTTTCTTCATACGCGAGACTCCCTTCATAAAGATAAGGAAAATCTCGAAAAATCGTCATACGCAATTTAGCGACTTCAGAGATATAAGGTTTTGCTGCGCTGCCAGTGAATGTCTCAAGGCGTAGAGATGAAATCATGACTTTAGTCTACTGAATGTTGAGGATAAGCGACAGACAAACATAAGCGCATATCTTCTAGCTTCTTCTTCCTACATTCTCTCTTTTCTAGTGATAGCATTAGCTATGGTCATTAAACGCAAAGCCGATTTACTAGGTACGAATCGCCACATCAAAAATAATGTTTATGAAACCGTGCGCTTCTTACTCGCGCCTGACAGGGCAGGTATAACCGTTACCGATATTGTTTTGAATCCTGGTATTGAAGAAACATATGGCTACGATAAACACATTGAAATTGCATACTGCATTTCAGGTCGTGCAACACTGCAAGTATCGGAAAATCAAGAGGCACACTACATCGAGCCTGGTGTTTTATGGTTTGCACGTCCTGGGGAAACATTTAAGTTTGTAGCACAAGAATCTACTCGCTTAATTTGCGTTTTTAGTCCAGACTTTAGAGGTGAAGAAACTGGCTTTGCAAATGATACAGGAGAGAGTACGTGACTACACATCCTTGGCAGGAAATCGAATTGACGTTAACCGCCACAACACCTTACACGAAACCTTATCTCGAAGTCGAAGTTTGGGGGGACTTTACACACCCTGACGGAACAGTGCTGCGTCGTCCTGCCTTTTGGGATGGTAGCAACACTTGGAAACTTCGCTTTGCAGCAACCCACGTAGGCACGTGGTCATGGCAGAGTTTTAGTACCGTTGATGACGCTGGTCTTGTTGGACAAAGCGGTGAAATTCTTTGCAGTGCAACTATTACTAACCATCTTTTTTACAAGCACGGTTTTTGGAAGATGTCCCCTGGTGGGCGCAATCTCGTTCACACGGATGATACACCCGCACTACTTGTTGGCGACACTGCGTGGGCTTTACCTTGGCGGGCAACACTCGAGCAATGCAACATCTATGCGACAGACAGACAGAGCAAAGGTTTTAATGCCACACTCCTCATGACAGTACAACCTGATATGAACGCAACAGGGCCACGCAGCCGCAGCGAAGATTTAGGTTTTGAAGTTGGTTTTGAAGATTTACCAACAGGGCATCTCAACGACATCAATGTTGACTACTTTCAATACCTCGACAAACTTGTAGACATCTTAGTCGCACACGAAATCGTGCCTGTCTACCAACCTGTTTTTCACGGCTATGGTTGGAAAGGTTTGCAGACAGCTGGACCTTTTGTACCCAGTGAAGAGTATGCCCGCTATTGCCGTTATCTCGTGGCACGTTACGGCGCACGCCCTGCCCTCTATTTAGTTGGGGGTGATGGTGGCGGTTACTTTCCGCAAATCGGCGTAGCAGGTGAAGAAATCGAAAATTGGGATTGCTACCACCAACCCACTGGCCTGCACTACTGCCCCCACGCCGACAACCGTGCTTACCAAGATGCAACGTGGCTCGATTTTCAGTGGTGTCAAACAGGACATAGTGGCGAACACATCCAAGAGCGCGTCGCCGACATGTGGCGCAATCTGCCGATTAAAGCCGTAGCAAACGGCGAACCCTCCTATGAAAACATGAGCTTTATGGGTAACGCAGTAGGCTGGTGGCAAGGGCGCGAGGCGTGGGCCAACCTTTGTGCTGGTGGCACGATGGGTGTAGTCTACGGCGCGGGTAGTCTGTGGCAATGGCGATTACACAAAGATGAAGCAGGTCACCAAGAATGGGCGCACGCACGTGATGCCGGTTGGCGCGAAGCCTTGGAGTTCGAGGGTTCGCGCTATGTTGGCTTAGTTGGAAAAATTTTGAAGGGGCTACCCATCACCGACATGGAACCTAGTTGGGACACGACCTACGGGCGGCGTGGACTTTTTGTACCTGGCAAACTTCTTGTGCTTTATCTCGAGCAAGGGGGTGGCTCACTTATTATCAACGATGAGGTACCAAGTGATTACCAAGTGATAGACCCACGCACAGGTTATGTCATCAACACAGGACAGTGGACAAAAGAACAACGTGGCTTTGAAACGACTCGAGGCGAACCGAGTATTGTGATTTTCCGGTGACAAACTTTTTATCTTCCAGTTTGTTACGAGTCAGGACGAGTTATACTACTTCATCTAATAACGTTTTCATCAACATGTTCCGATGGTTTGTAACTATCAGACATCTTGCAAAATTTCTAGATGGAGCATTAGAGGTGAACGCCAAAAATATAAGAAAGTCCAGATAACAAGGTGTCATCTGGACTTTTCCGTCTTTGGCGGTTCACATTCTGGTGAGCGACCGCGGAGTTGAACCGCGGACCTTATCCTTAATCAGGCAGGCAAGCGAGTAACAACAGGAGGCAACTGGAAACGATTTATACCGACCAGGACAGCATTTCTAGCGTTCTTCCAAAATCTCCCAAACCACTCAGGACAACTAAAAACAACCCAAAACGACGCTCGTTAGCTGCCGCCTAGCTGCCACTAATCTTTTTCTTTCTTGTCGCGGTAGAGTTCATCACCGCTTCGCGCCGCACTCTTCTGGCGCGACTCTACAATGTGGCTATAGATTGACGCGGTAACCATAGGGTCTTGCCCGACACGGTGCGCTAAAACCTCGAGGTCAATAGACCTCTTGCACAAATAGGGTTTTCTTCAAAAAAGTCCTTTGTAGTTCGATGCTCAGAGGTATTTATGCAAGAAGTCTCATGCCCTTATCCCGTGCAGTCGTGATGTAGGTATGCCGGTGGTCGTGAAGACGAATGTAGCGAATACCCCAACGTGGGTTTGAAAAGTTGCCACAACTTGAGATTGCCACAAATGGTATTCCAGAGAAAATCAGCGACAAAGAGTGTCGTCAACATTTCTTTGTAAACTCTTCTAACATTTTCACGAGAGATCTGCGAAGATGAGCCATAGCCTACGCGCTAGCCAAAAAAGCAAAAAGAATCATCCAAGCGTTCCTGTTGTGCTGCTAAAAATGTAATCACCTCGAGCCCCAGGTTTTGGCAAATTTACATTCTTGCTCTTGCGTATCTCTTCGTTCTCGCAGGACCTCTAAACTATCGTCTTTGAGGTAAATTAAAGAAGTTCGTCGTCGGTGAGTTACATGAACTGCCCAATTTCTAAAGCAAAGGTAATTTAGCACTAATCGTCGTACCATTACCTGGCAGGCTTTCCACTGTAAAGGTGCCACCCACTAACTCAATTCTTTCGCGCATACTCGAGAGCCCGACATGCTCAGAGGCGGCAACCGACGTGGGGTCAAAGCCTACCCCGTTGTCTTCGATGATAAGCTGCACCGCGTTTTCTGAAGTCGTCACGACAACAGAAGCGTGCGTGGCCTTGGCGTGACGCACGACATTGGTAAGAGCTTCCTGCGTCACGCGGTAAATCACCGTTGCTACGTCACGCCCCAGTTTGTCTGGTACGCGCATCAAAATATCTACGTTGAGTTCGCTTTGCGCGCTAAGCTCTCTGGCAAACCTTTTAACGGACGACTCTAACCCTAGTTCATCCAGTAAAGCCGGGCGCAGGTCTCTCGAGATGCGCCGCACGTCATCCAAAATTGTTGCGGCTAAGATTTTAAGGTCACCTAGTTTTTTGTTATCAGGTTTTTCAATCGCGCTACTTAACCCCAGGTTAAGACCTGTAAGCAGTTGCCCCACATGGTCGTGCAAATCTCTGGCGATGCGCGAGCGTTCTTCTTCCTGCACGCTCAAGAGTTCATTGATGGCACGCTGCCGCGCCGTGACATCGAGAGCTAAAGCAGCTACGCGCACACCTTCACCGTCTACATCGTCCAGCAAGGTGTTGTACCATTCGCAAGTCAGGACGCGACCATCCTTTGTAATATTTCGGTTTGTGCTGCGTGACCCTGCTGTGGTGATATTGCCACGCAACACGGGTTCCAGTTTGGACTTCAACTCTTCAGGAAGAATCACGTCAGCGCGGCGTTTACCAACCATCTCGTCTGCGCTGTAACCAAAGAGCCGCTCTGCCGCCGGATTCCAGGCGGTGATGATGCCGTCACTGCTGCGCCACTCGAGCACCGCCAGGGGCGTGTTCTCGACGTGCATGGCGACACGCTGCCGACTTTCCTGAAGGGCCTTTTGCGTCTGGTTTCGTTCGGTTGTATCAGTAACCACCGCAGCAAAGAGCGGTGGTGTCTCGTGGCGGAAGAATTGCAAATACACATCAACGGGATAACGAGACAGGTCTTTGCGCTGATGGAGCGTTGAAAATTGCAGTGAGCCTTTCATACCATCTCGCAGGGGCCGCAAAAGTTTTTCAAACGAAGTCACGTTAAACTCTGGTTGCACGTCCAGAGGCGTTAAGCTCGAGAGTTCATCCATCGTATACGCCAGGTTATGGATGGCTCCCTGATTCACAAAGGTAAAACACAGTGTGTTGGCATCAAATAAATAAATCTCGTTGCTCGAGGACTCCAGAATCCGTGCGAGTCTGGCAAACTGCACTTCTGATTGTTTGCGTTCACTGACGTTGCGAATCGCTGCTGACACGAGCGGCGTGCCTGAGCTTTGCAACGGGTTGAGGCTAATCTCGATAGGAAACTCTGCACCATTTTTGTGAAGCCCGTACAGCTCGAGGCCCGTTCCCATCGGGCGTAGGCGTGGTTTTTCCAAAAACCCTGCGACGTGCTGGCGGTGTTGCCGCCTGAAGCGGTGTGGCAATAAAATTTCCATCGTCTGACCAAAGAGTTCATCGCGGCTGTAGCCAAACATCGTTTCCATTTGCTTATTGACCATCTGAATAAGCCCGCGCTGGTCAACGACCATCAGCGCGTCCAGGGGTGCCTCGAGTAGCATCGTGAGTTGAGCATTAGCCTGAACCATATCGGTGCTGTCCGTATGAACGATCATGACTCCGTGAAAAGGGTCGGTGACAGGTGTTGCGCTCATGGTGTAGTGGCGGTCTTTCAGGGGGTAATCAAAGCGAAACAAAGCGCGTTTACCCCCTAAAACATCTGTGACACCTTGCTGGCAAGTGGTGCGTCCGTCTTCGTCTTGCTCCTGAATTACACTGCACACATTGAAATAGTTTTTGCCATGAAACCCATCTGGGTTCTGGCAGAATATTTTCCAGGCGTGGTTGCTCGAGACGATGGTTGCACTTGCGTCTATGATGGCTGTGGGATGGTGCAAGGCATCCAAGACAGCCTGCGCTGACAATTCTGAATGTGTTGAACGTTCAAGCATCCCCATGCCCTTCCCCCGTCTTACACTTCAGTCTAACAAAGCCTTTGACCCCATAAGTGAGGTTGTTCGTCGTTCGTTATTCGTTGTTCGTAAAAACAGGTTTAACGAATAACCCTAATACAACGCAAACTAAGTTATGACCCCTTGAGCTTTAAGAATTGAACCACAGAGAACACAGAGGACACAGAAAAAGATTTAGCAAAAGTATTTGTTACGGGAAAAAGTCTAACTCCGCCTGTGACCTTACACTTCTACGATTTAACTCTGTGTTCTCTGTAGCTTCGCTTCGTTACACAGCGTCCTCTGTGGTAAATCTTTTCTTTGGCCCTATCAAAACTTGATTTACGGTGTACTAGCTCACTTGTTCACATTCTGCGCTTGCCAAAACTGCTTTGCCTCTGCTTCCATTTTTTCCAAGCGGGTGTAGTAGTCAGGAAATTCGTTGAGGTGTGCCAGGGCAATTTTGCCTGTCAGGATTGCGTCGTCATGGGTTACATCTGTGGCGGGGTTTTCGCGTCCGTGCTCGAGTTCAACGTCCATCCCTTTACGAAACTGTTCCACATCAATCTTTGACCAGTTGATTTTTAGGACATCACCCACGCGCCTGGCATCTTCTTTTGTAAAGTATGGATGGCGAACCATCGCAACCTCCTTTATCGGCGAGGCAACGCTAGGCGAGACAGGGTTTGTTGACCTACGCAGCACGTCTACAATCTGCGTCGCCCACGCTTCAATCTTTGACCAATCTCGGTAGTCGCCCCCGTCAACACGCACCTCTGGATTCACGAGCCAGTCTTCCAACTCGAGGTTTTCACTGTCCACCTTGCCACCAAAAAGCGCAACGTCTTTTGGTTCAATCGTCTCAATGATGTCTTTTAGGTTTTCAGGATAGTACCAGTCTACAATCTCTCTAAAATCACCCTCACCCGTGATGCCGCTCGAGAACAGCCAGAGAGGTTTTTGTTTAAGTTCGTCCTGGAAGCTCTCGAGGAGTTCGCGTGCGGCGGGAAGCCAGTTATCAAAATAGAGCGCGCTGCCAACAACAACGGCGTGGTAGGGCTGAATACTCGTAATACTTTCTGCATCTTTGACATCTACGGCAAAACCTTCACGCCTTAGAATAAGCGCGATATGTTCAGCAAGTTCTTTGGTCGAGCCGTATTTGCTCGCATAGGCAATCAGCACGTTCGTCATCGTCATCACCTCCGTTAAGCGACTTGCTTCCTGGCCCTAGTGTTCAGGTCGTCATCAGGTTTCTTCCAGTTATCACGCGGCGCACCAATTCGGGGCAGTATCCAATAATCCAAACCCCAGTAACCCGCGACGCGCCAGGCCAGCACGAGCCAGGTCGCCAGCACGAACATCAGAGGGTTGCTCGAGACTGTACCCGCAAATAAAAATGCTGCGTTAAGAAAGCCGCCCATGAAAGCAGAGAAGCCAGTAAGCAACCCTAAAATAAGTGCGGCACCCACCAAGACTTCACCGTAAGCAACCAAGTGACTCATCAAGGCAGCGTTAGGCAAAAAGACATTTTCAATCAGCCAGGCATACCAGCCTTGCACACTTGGGTGTTCGCCTGTAGTGAGCGTAAGAGCGTTGGTTAAAAAACCTCTCACCGCTCCGCCTGCTTCTGGCCCCACCCAGGCAGGATTGGTGACTTTACCCCAGCCGGCATCTAGCCACAAATAACCAAGATAAAGCCGGACGATTGTCCAAAAAGGAACGGAGACACGGCTGGCAAAAAGAGCTTTACTAAGTTGGGGTTCTGGATAACTTACGAACGCTTTAGCTGAACGGACGCTGTTCATATAAAACCTCCTTTAGGTGCATTTAGCGT
>JBOFGY010000175.1:0-14604 GCA_051649365.1 Trueperaceae bacterium | reverse complement strand
TTATCGGTAATATTTGCAGGCAGAATGAGCACTTTTAATACTAAGCCTTGCGTATCAACCCGTCGATATCGCTTTCGCCCTTTGACTTTTTTCGGGCCCTCGTAACCACGTACACCACCTTTTTCACTGGTATTGACCAATTGACTATCTAAGATGCCAGCACTCGGTTGTTTGTCTCTTCCTAATTGTTCTCTGACGCGTTCACGCAAAATGTCATTAGACTTCTTGCATAAATACCCCCGAGCATCAAACTACAAAGGACTTTTTGGAAGAAAACCTTATTTGTGCAAGAGGTCTATTGATTGTTTGCCACAGTCCTGCTTTTGCGCCACTTCCTGAAATAGTGATACACCGTGACCCACTAAGGTAAATCACTGGGCATCATTCTCCAGGCACAGCCTGAACCGGGTAATGTAAAACATGGCATTCACCAGTTCGCGCCAAGGATAGTTTCGTAGACATCCTTGTCCTGTGGCATGAGGAATCAAGGGTTCCCATATTCGCCATGCGTATCTTTTAAGTCGCTCGGATACCGTTTCATTTCAGCCTCCGCAGCGCATTCTAGCGTCTGGCAGCCTTTTTCAACAGCCTCTAATAATCTTTTGATGTACTTGGATTTCAAACTTTCACACTGCAAATAGAGGTTTACCAAATATTTTTCAAATCCAACACAAACCCCTCGAGCCTACCTACACTCGCCATCCTCTCGGCTCCCTCGAGCGTTTCCATACTCTGTGCTGTATAAAGATAAACACACTTTTCGCTTGGGTTAATCAACCAGACAAGCTCTGCACCATTAGCCATGTACTCGAGCATCTTTTCTTTCGCATCCTTCAAGTTGCCACTCGGTGACATAAGCTCAACTACAAATTCGGGGCAAAGTGGTGCGAAGGTTTGGTAGTGATCGGGTGTAAGGGTAGCGAGTTTTTCAAAACTCACCCACGAAGCATCAGGAGAGCGCAAGGCACCATTGGGTAAACGAAAACCAGTAGATAAAGAACTAAAAAACCTTACCGAGTCCTTTTTGCTTTAACCACAATCTTAGCTGCATATTAATCTCAGAATCTCTATTACCAGTTTCCGTACCAGCAGGTGGCATAATAATTAAATCTCCTGTGGCAGTTTGCTCAAAGCGCAGCTGGAGATTTTTAGTAGAGAGCAAGAATCGCCTCGTCATCCCACTGGCGGTTTTGAGGCAAGTGAATGAGCAGTGGCCCTTGTAAAGCCTGAGCATCAAATTTTTCGAGAATGGTTGCCATAAGAGATTATATGTCGAGACATGTCAAATTCAAGTTAATTTCCAAGCTCGAACAACATCTTGCGTTTTAGGGAGAGGGAGCTGCCAGAACCAAGTCACATTTACCCACAAACCTTTGATGGCGTTACTTTGATAAATACCATCCAAGCTGGGAACAACTTGATAGATACCGTCTTGAAGTTGATAAAATTCTGCCTGTTGCCGTGTCGGGTCGAGTAGCCAAAATTCTTTAACACCCGCCTGCTCGTATTCGTAAAACTTCGTACCTCTGTCGCGTACGCGGCTCTCAGGGCTTAAAATTTCTATAGCTAGGTCAGCAGGACCCTCGAGGTAATTGTCTTTGAGGTTGTCTAGATTTTCTTTGGCAATAAATAAAATATCAGGTTCACGCCCTGCAATAGCAAGGTCTATTTTCATCTGAAAGGGTGCCGGGATGACTTCGCCTACATCGTTGACTTCGACATAGTACTGTAAAATATTTGTCAAAAACCTAGCTAGAAATTGATGGAATCTCGAGGCGGGACTCATGAGCTCAACTCTACCATCTACCCACTCTGCACGAACATCCTCGTCAGCTTGTTGTAAAAATGCCTCGTAGCTCAGGATTTTTTCTTTTACTGCCATGACTAGAGTTTAGCAGTTTTAGTAGGGCAAATTGTAAAGTTCGAGCAATGCTTTATCTAATAACGCTCGATTATTTGGGGTTGATAAAACACTCTTTTCTTTTGCCTTACTTACCTTTTGCTCGAGTTCTTCGAGAATGCCTATAACCTCTTCTTGTGAATGTTCACCACGTTTAATACTGGCAAGCAATGCTGCACCTTGAAGTGGGAAACTGACTTGTCCGGTTGTGTGAAGCTCGAGAATTTCTTCTAAAACACGCACGGAATGTGAGAGGGCTTTCCAATCTTCACTTTCTAAGGCAGCTCGCGCGCGGTGTCCATAAGCATTGACAAGTGGTGTGAGCGATGAGACCATGAGGTGTAACGGTGACTCGAGGTAAAACACTTTTTCTAAAACACTCAGTGCGTCTCGGTTGTCAGGCGTTTTAATTAAACGCACGTTATCTGCAAAATCGCGTAAGACTACACGCTCCTCGCTTAAGCCTACAAAGGCTGACCAGAACGCATGTACCTTTACGTCAGGGTTCTCTTTGTGGAACGTCAAGGCAGCGTTCAAAACACATTGTTCTGCTTGAAAGTGTTTACCTTTAGTACCATATTTACCTGGGTTCGCGCGAAGCCGCGCATCCCTTTTAAGTCTTTAGGCAGAAAATCTTTTGCTTCATAGTTGCTATAAAAGTTTTTAAGTTCATTGGTCTCGAGCCACACACCTCCTGGATGTGTGAAAGCAAAATAAAGGTCTGTGGCGTTCGTGTCGCCCCTGTGAAGTAAGCGCAACCAAAACGGAAAACTCCAGAGAGTGATTTTGCAATGTTCCAGGGTTTTATCTTCCACAGAAAAACTAAACGCGTCTTTTTGTCTCGAGTCAAGCAAATCGAGAAGGGGTGGTAAAAACACACCACGTAAATCGTAGTCGGAATTTTCTCGAAAGGTTCCGTAAAGCCTCGAGCCTTGCAAGATTAAATAGATGAGTCTACCTGGTGTATGACGACGAGCTTGCTCGAAGATAAAGTTTTGCTGCTGTGACATGTTTAGTCCTTAAGTGTGGCTCTTGCCTTTGTATAACATCTATTACGAACAAAATAAATGTTTGCGAACTTGAGAAAAAATCTGTATTCTGAACGAGTATGTTTTGTTTGACTTACTTTGTATCTTTGTGGTTATTAAGAGTTGTTATAAGATTTTCGTTGTATATTCGGCGATGTTTAGTTCACGAAAAGCTTAGCTCACAAAATGTTTAGCTTACAATGAGATTTTCTCAAGAATCCTCTTTACAACGTCCTTATCACTTTCTCTCGTGCCAGTAAACTCGGTGAGGGTAAACCCGACGACGTTTAAGTTTTTGCAGAGCATAGCTAAAAGCTGTAGAAGCCCGTCTACGCTGAGCCCGTTTGGTGTTGGATAACACGTGGACGCAAATGTGCTAGGGTCTAACACATCTAAATCGAGATGAATATGTAGATTTTTAAAGCCGCGTGTTTGCATCACTTCGACGAGTGCATCTTGATTGCTTTCTAAATCTTTAATGCCAAAGAGTTTTAGCCGCTGTTCTTGCGAATAAGCGAGTTCAGGTGGGTCAAACTCGCGCACGCCGGCTAAAAACACTTGGTCAGCAGAAAGGGGAGACGAGAGTTTGTCCAAGATGGTCGCATCTCCTTCACCAAGTAGTGTTCTTAAAATCATGCCGTGAAAGGATTTGCTTGGTGAAGACTCGGGAGTGTTTAGGTCGGCGTGGGCATCTATCCAAAGAACTGCTAGGTCTTTGTAATAGTGGTTGAGATAACGAACAGGTGCAGCGTCCACACCGCAATCACCACCAATGGTTAAGATTCTCTTGGGCTTTGCTGCTTGAATAATGTTCAGAGCTTCCTCGAGATTAAGCACAATGTCGGCATAGCGCAAAATATTTTGGCTCGTTTCTGTATCTACATCTTCAATGTCAACTTCTTTACTATTCATAGCTAATACATCTCTCAGGCTTAGCGCACCGTTGCGTAGTTCTTTGGCTCTTGCATGACCGGAGCCTTGCCATTGCGGAAAAAGAAGTTGAAGTGTGTCCATGCCACTATGCTACCGCGCCAAACATGAATTAGTTTTGAGAGGTGTAAATTTAGCCCAACTTTTTCATCACTTGCCCGATACGGGGCACGAGTTCGCTGATGAGTTTACCGCCGACAGAGAAATCTGTAGGTGGATAAGAGTGAAAGCGAATATTCACGCTTTCTAAATCTTTAATGTCAAAGAGCTTAGCCAATACGGGGGTAAGACCACGTGCCACTTTTTGTTTTTGCTTGAGATTCATATTCCAATCTGAAATCTCGACGGTTAAATCTGTGCCACCGCGCTCGAGAGGAGTTTGTCCACCGATAAACACGTCCTCCATGCCATAAGGAATGAAATGAACTGTCGTGTGACTTCGCAGCTCTTCGCGGCTCGGGCCGCCTTTCTCGTTGTAAAAAAGGTTGTTGATTTCCTCAGTGAGTTGTTTCGCAATACTGCGTTTTTGCTCACTCGAGAGTTCAGGACAGGTAATGCGTAAGTAAGGCATAATGCTACATTATGTTACGGGAGGTTGCTAGGTATTCGGTTTGTGGATTACACGAGAAGGCAAGAGCAGAAGGCGAAGAGCGAAGGTTTGAAAATCCTTTTTATGCAGATTTTGACTATTTCCTTATACAACTTTGGAACCTCCATAACGTCGTTGCTCGTGTATTGAGCTGCAGGGCCCTACGTCCCTACGCTACGCTCAAACTGCGTACAACGAAAGGCAAAACTATACAGCGTTCATCAGCAATTTTATAACCATTCCTTCGGAATCGGTATTAGCTCTTAGCCTTCACCGCTACATTTAACTTTTCGTCATAATTTCGTAGCCAGCTTTTTCCAACACCTGGATGGCTCGCTTCATTTGTGTGTCGGTCTCGAGCGCGAGGCGCAATGCACCACCTGCTTCACGAATCCCTAAAACTTCAATGTCTTTGATATTGATTTCGGCATGACCGAGTGCGCTCGTGATGGTAGCGAGTTGTCCAGGTTTATCGGGTACAGCTACAACAATTTCGTAGCGTGCTGGGAGCATACTGCGTTTAACAATCGGAAAACTGTCGCGGGTACGTTTCGCGTTTTGTGCGGCCTCGAGTAAGTCTTGGGGTTTATCGAGCAGTCCCTCGAGTGCTGCGAGTTGTTGTCTAAGTCCACGCAATGTTTCTCGAATTGCATCTTTGTTACCAAGTACCATGTCACGACTCATGATTGGATTGCCTGAAGCAATACGCGTGAGGTCGCGGTAGCCACCGGCGGCGAGCAGCATCATGAGGTCTCTATCCTTATCTTCTTCGATAAGTTGTGTTAGTGCGACAGCTGCTAAATAAGGCACGTGACTAATTGTAGCCACGAGCCTGTCGTGTTGTTCAGGACTTACTTTAATCGGCCTCGCGCCAATATGTGTGACAAACTCGCGCACGAGTGCAACTGCAGCAGGGTCAGTATTTTCATTTGGTGTAAGAACCCACACAGCGTTTTCGAGAAGGGCTGCACTCGAGTGTTGCACCCCAGCTTTTTCACTGCCTGCCATTGGGTGACCGCCGACAAAGCGCATATGGGACAGTGCTTGCACGACTTCCGTTTTGACACCCCCTACATCTGTGACAACTGTGTGTTTGCCAAGGTAGGGCTCAAGCGACGCAGCTAGGGTGGGTAGCGTTGTCACGGGCGTAGCCAAAACTACGAGATCAGTTTTGGTTAGCCACTCTCCAGGTGAAAGTTTGGCTTCGTCAATAGCACCAAGCCCGATAGCAGCTTCTAAAGTTACAGGGTCTTGGTCTAAACCAATCACGTGCTTGGCTAAAAAACGTTGGCGAGCAGCCAAGCCCACCGAACCACCAATAAGGCCAATGCCCGCAATCACGAGCGTGTCATAAAGTGCAGCAGGTCGCATACTCGTTTGTGATTGTAACGTGGAACATGTGGAGAAGGCAAAAGGCAGAGAGCAAAAAACTAACAACTCTTGTTTTTCTGATTTAGGATTGATCAACCTGTATAGTAAGCATAACAAGGGGTTGTAACCCCTTGTCACCGTAGCTAACTAATTTGTTTGATACACCTCTCTACACTTTTTCTGCTTCTTTACGAACGAGTGACACACTCACCATCTCTACTGTTAATGCAGGATTGCCCCGATACGTGAGCAGGTGGTTTTGCAGCGCGGCCATAGAAACTTCCTGACCCAGCATTGCGATTGAGGTCGCAAACTGTTCAGCAAGAGCTGACTCAGGGTAAAAACGCTCGAACATATTTTGAATTTGCATGTGGCTGGCGTTACCAACATACAAATGCACGTCGGCGCGGCCAGGGCGAATGAGGGCACTCGAGATGCGCTCCTTGTAATTCGTCGTCATCATAACGATGCGACCTTCATGCGAAGAAATTCCGTCCAGGGCATTGAGCAAGCCCGTGTGTGAAACACCAGAGCGTTTTTTCGTGCCGTTAAACACCTCGTCTACTTCCTCGAGCAGAACAATACTTCCTTCAGGTACGCGCCCCATCAGGTTCTGCACGCTTTCATCGCCAATGCCCCCTGCCAGGTTGAGAATGTACACATCAAACTTGAGTTCAGAAGCAAGCGCAAACGCCAGCGAGGTTTTACCGTTGCCAGGTGGCCCATAGAGCAAATAACCACGTCGCCAGGGAATACCCATACCCTGATACCAGTCTTTTTCTGACAAGAATTTCTGCGCGTCACCCAGCAGCGTTGCGCCAATGTTTTCCGCATACACGAGCGAAGCCAAAGAACGAAACGGACGCTCGCCTGCGTTGGCCCAGTATTGACCGCTCGCCGTGTAAAGCGTGATGGTTTTCTTTTCACGCTCTTTGGCAAAGCTGGCTGCTTCACTGAGTAACTCGAGCAATAACCCACGCCTAAACACACTCGTCACCGTAATCGTTTCAGAATACTCGTTGCGCTGTTCGATGCGTTCACGGCTGGTCTCGAGTAAAAGAGGATAACCCTTATAGCGAATCAGGTACGTGCCAGCATCAGGCTTGTAGGCGATGGCGGAGCCAGGTTTATTTTTAACCTCGTCGTCGTAGTCATCGTGATCGTGTTCGACATAGTTGTTGGTAGACACGACCAGCCTGCGCGCACGCTGACCCAGTTTTTCTTTTGCCAAGAAAAGTTGCAGCCAGGCATACGCAGCGTCGTTGTTACTCACGGTGACAGAGCACAGCGTCACACGTCTGAGCCAGGCGACAAAACGTAGCGGCAAAGCCTTGACAAGATACAAGAGTGAGCCAATCGTGCTGGCGTAAAGCGCGGCCTTGACCAGTTCAGTATTTTGAATATCGTGACTGATTTGGGCCATAAAATTTTGTAAGACATCGTTGAACATAAAGAAAACCTTTGAAGCTGACAGCCTTCAGCTATCAGCCGTCAGCTAAGACACTAAGTACGTGAAAGTGTTGATAAATCTCGAGACAATAGTTTGTAGGCAGCATCAACTAAATTTCCTATGATTTTCACCAAAGCGACACGTAGGCAGCAAAGAGTGAATCCATAAGCTGAAAGCTGACGGCTGATAGCTAATTATTTTTTGCAGAAATAGACTTGGATAAACCTGATGCTACTGAACAGAATAATGCTGAGTAAAACCAGATGCTATCACAGGTCGCAAAACTGCGCCAATGAGGGTTAGATTGTTAAGTTGCTTCCTCATGAAGCATCCTTTCTTTGTTCTATAAAAACAGAACTTGTATTAAGTGGGTAGGGCGGAGACCGCGCTAACTTGCCGAACTAGAGTGTACAAGGTGTTTAGCGTTTTGTAAAGTGTGTCTGGAAAATTGATGAATGAAGACATCGTTGGCGTGCAGTAACGTTATACGAATTTTGTAGGGGTGGGTCTCGTCACTGAATTAACAACAACATTCAACGAAGTTGTGCCAACAAAAAACTCCAGACCCACTTTCTTTCGCAAATTAACGTTGACGAACATTAGATAATATTTATGTTGTTTTGACGGGCACAAAGCGGGTGGGTCTCAAATACATTTCGATTTTACCGATGAGCGGAATATTTTTCCGATACACGAAGAGACCCACCCCTACGAAAAATTTAATGCAACCATTGTTTGATTTGTTCACTCGTTAAATTCCCACCACACAAAATGGTGGCAATGCGTTGTTTTGAGAAGAATGTTTTGTTGTTCATGATGGCGGCAATGCCGACTGCGCCCGAGGGCTCGAGCACCACCCCGAGATGCTGATGCGCTAATTTCATCGCTTCAATCGTTTGCGAATCTTCGACGAGCAAAATATCATCAACTAAACCTTTAATGTCTTCCAGGGCTTCGGGAACAGGTACGCGCACACCAATTCCGTCTGCAATCGTGGCAACCTTCTCTGTTTGAATAAATGTATTTGCCCGCCAGGACTGTTCCATCGCGGGAGCACCCGCAGCACACACGCCGATGACTTTGGTTTGAGGGCTTTTTTCTTTGACATAACGCGCAATGCCTGCAATCATTGCGCCGTTTCCAAGCGGTACGACAAACGCATCAAAGGCTTTTGGATAGCGCAAGAGTTCTACCGCCATTGTTCCAGCCCCTTCGGTAAATTCAGTGTCGCGGCTGTCTTCCACAAAGTGCAAGCCATTTTGTTTGGCGTAGTCTTTGCCTGCTAGTTTTGCTGCGTCAAAGTCTGCACCGTGTAAACGCACGTCTGCGCCGAAAGATTTCATGCGCCACAATTTGAGTGGATTTGCTTTCTCAGAGGCAAAGACGATGGACTTTGCCTTTCGTTTTCTGGCAGCGTAGGCAATGCCCTGTCCAAAGTTTCCAGCCGAGGCGCACACAACTTCTTTAATATCTGGATTGCGAACAAAAAAATAATCTGCACCACGTCCTTTGAATGAGCAAATAGGATTCATGTTTTCGACCTTGACGACGAGTTCACACCCTAAGACTTCACTCAAACTTTCAGCATGAAACTGAGGAGAATTCAGGAATACTGGGTCAACTGTTCTCGAGGCTTCCTCGATGTGGCTGGGCTTAATGCGCTGGTTCATATGTCTCCTAAAAGAAGCTGAAAGCTAACAGCCATCAGAAAAAACTGTGATTTATGTTGACAGCAGGTTTTTTACGAACTCGAGCCTTACATGGGTTTTCTTGCCATAAGTTACAGGAGGCAAAATGTTTGTATGCGTAAACCCTTCGCGTTGCCAAAATCTAAGTGCGGCCTGGTTTTCTTCCAAGACTGACAACATGATTTTCTTTGCGCCTTGTTCTGTAAGCCAACCCTCGAGTCCGCGCAATACCTTGTGACCGATACCCTGAGAGCGCAAGCCTTGATCAATCAGGAACAAACCAATATGCCAGCTTTCCTGTTCAGGGTAGTGTTTTGCTATATCTATAAAAGCAATCAGGTTCTCGCTATTAAATACACCAATTTTGTACATATCACTTACGGGCTGTTTGGGAGGTCTGCCCTCAAGTGCTTTCTCGCCTTCATGACCTTGCAACCTTTCACCCTCCGAGAGAAGGTGATAGTCCTCGCAATGTGTGAATAAACTCTGAAGTTTTTCTTTGTCCTGCAAGGTAAGAATGCGAACACCGTATCCCTCCAGCTTGAAAAGCTGCACGGTTGAACGTCTTGGTATAACGGTTACACTTTCGTCGAAGACCTCGAGGCTTTTTTCTGTGCGCCAGTAGCTCGAGCCGTTTCTGTCTCTACCCAAAAAACCACAGTCAAAAAGCTCGCGGCGCAGCATGGCCCAGTCTGAAAAGGTGTGCCAGGTTTTCAGAATTTCATTGACATCGCGCTCGCTGTACCGTGTGCTACTAGAGAATTTGCTGGCTAAAAACTCGAGCACGAGGGTTCTTTCTTTCGGTTGCGAGGGCCAGCGCGTAATCTGACCTTTCTGATTTAGAAGTTTGCTGAGTGCTTTCATAGGTTTAACCAGCTTGCTAAGTCTTTCATGTTGGAGAACACTTTGGTCGCACCAAGCTCTACTAACTTTTCCGCGTGACCATTTTTGATATGGCTGCCACCTGTAAAACCAAGCACGGTCATTCCTGCTGCAACACCCGCGCGAACACCGAGTGTGCTGTCTTCAATCACCAAACATTTTTCTGGCATCACCTTAAACTTTTCTGCCGTATAAAGAAAAATATCAGGTGCAGGTTTGCTTTTTGGAACGAGTGTCGTGCTGTAAATGTGCGGTGCGAAAAGTTCCCAGAGGTGCGTGACTTTGAGGGTGTGCTCGAGCCTTTCTGGACTACTCCCCGAGGCGACAGCTTTCAGTGTTTGAATGCTCGTTACAAACTCTACGATGCCTTCAATCGCTTTGAGTTCTGCATCAAAAATCTTGTTTTTATAGGACATCAAACGCGCTTCATAGTCATCGGGAAGTTTCACGTTGCGAAGGCGTTCAATCTCTACAACCTCATCACGCAAACTTACGCCAACAAAGCGTTCCATGTATTCTTCCAGGGTAAACTCGACACCTAAGCCAGAGAGGACTTCTACATTCACGCGGTTAGCAATGACCTCGCTGTCAATAAGTACGCCGTCGCAGTCGAAAATAATCAGTTCGGGTTTGAAATTTAGCATAGTTCAGTTTACCTTACGCCTCGAGGCTTCAGCCTCTTATGCAGGGTGCCTCCTAAAAACGGGGCTAAGCGGTACGCATTCCAGGATTTTTCACCACAGAGGTCACAGAGAACACAGAAAAAGATTTAGCAAAAACCGTTTAATTTACCTCTGTAGCTTCGCTTCACTAACGTAGCGTCTCCGTGCCTCTGTGGTGATACCTTTTCTCTGCCTCAACAATAGGACGCACCATCTCATGCAGGAGTTACGAGGTAGAACTTCGTAACAAGTGGGAAAGTTAGCTCTTTGGAATTACCAAGCCAGTTCTGTCGTAGCTGGTAAATTTTTGCTGACTTCGCAAACAGAATGAAGAACTGTCAATCGCCCTCGAGACTGCCAGTACACCGTCTAAATGGTCAACCTCGTGTTGCAGAAGTTCAGACAAATCACCCTTCAGTGACATGCGTTGTTCCTGCCAGTTTTGGTCATGATAAACAATGTCGCAACTTGCATGACGTTTTACTTTCACGAGGAGTTCTGGGAAACTCATGCAGTCATCCCACACGTTCATCATCTCTGCGCTCTGATTTTCAAAGCGTGGATTAAAGAACACTACAGGTTTGTCAATGTGCATATAAACGAGTCGTTTCATCACACCAATTTGCGGCGCAGCAATCGCCCGACCTGCTTTGTACTTGCGGCGAAAATCCATCATCGTGTCGTGCAAATCCTGAATAACGCTCTCCAAATCCTTTATCTCGCTTTGTTGTACTGCTTCACAGGATTCATAAAGTTTTGGATTTCCCAACAGCAAAATCTCTTTTACTGCCACGACACACCACCCCAGTTGTATTCCATGTAAACTGCTGTTTCTTTGGCTACTGCCTCACCGAGTAATTTTTTCACCACATGAAACGACGCATCAATCCCTGCCGAAATACCGCCCGAGAAAATAAGCGTTTCGTTATCTATAATGCGTTCATCATTTACGATGGTTGCAGTTGGTGCGTCACTGCGTAATTCATCTAAAGCTCTATGGTGTGTTGTGGCGCGTACACCGTCCATAAGTCCTGCTTTAGCGAGAAGGAGTGCGCCCGTGCAGACGGATAAAATCAGTTCGGTGTGTTTACTTTTTTCTCTAAGCCACTCGAGCAACACCTCATTTGTTTTTTCCTTGCGTGTGCCAAAGAGCGTGCCATCAGGACGTTTACCACCGCCACCAGGCACGACGAGAATATCTGGCTGTGGACAGGTTTGTAGTGTATGGGTTGGTGTAATGTTTAGATTGTTTCGTGCCTGAATCACTGGTTTTTCTGCGACGGTGTAGACGTTAAATGGGTCAGAACCGTCACGCCTTCCTGTCACCGAGAAAACTTCAAACGGCCCTGCAAAATCTAAAACTTCTACATCGTCAAATAAAAGCACTGCAACGTTTCTTTGCTTCATCCTGTCTCCTTTGCTACTCTCGTAGTTTCACTTCATCGCCTACTCGAATGACCTGTTCAGCTCCTTGATAACGTGCGTAGAAACCTCTTATCCCATGATTTAAGCACTGAAGTGTAGATTTTATTTCAGATGCTGAAGGTTGCTCTTTTCCCAAAGTCCAACCTGCAAACGGAGCACAGGGTGTTGCGACAATCACTGAATGCAACTCAACGCTTCCTTGGTTAGTTCGGATAAACAAAGAACCTTGAAAGACTTCCGCAGAAAATAGTCGTTGACTGTTGATAAGAATATTCTCTCCAGCGCAGCCAAGGTAAAGATGCTTCCCCAACTCCTCCTACATTTTTTGGTAGTGTGAAATGAAGTTAAAACTTAGATCGTTGTCTTTTCTATTTCTCGAGCGTGGGTGCTCTTGGTGATGAACATCTAAAATTTCTTGTTCATTCTTTAAGCCAACAAAACCTTTTGTCGTGAGTTTGAGCATGTCAACCTCGAGCAAAATCTCAGGGTTGTAACCGAGAGGAGGCTCGAGCTTTGTTTTGAGTGTTTCAGGTTGAATCTGCAAACGTTGAATAGTGCCAATGACCCTCATGCTTTCCTCCACGTCAAAACTTTGCTCACAATAAAACCTGCAATCAATCCCCAAAACGCACTACCGACTCCCAAAAGCTGTACGTCTGACGCGGTAAGTAACAATGCAAAAATTGCTGCGTCACGGTCTTTGGGTTCCGAGAACGCACCGACCAAACAGCCTTGAATCGTTCCCATGAGCGCGAGCCCTGCCATTGCTGCAATCAGTGCTTTGGGTAAGCCTGCAAAAAATGCAACGACAGTTGTACCAAATAAACCAAGCAATGTTTTGAAAAGTCCTGATGTCACCCCCGAGCCATAACGCAGTTTGGGGTCAGTGTGTGCTTCGGGTGAATTGCCGAGTGCGGCGGTGAGTGCCGCGAGTGTAAAGCCGTGACCTAACAGTGGTGCAAAGAGTGCGCTCATCAACCCTGTGGCAATCAGTGAACCATTGGCGGGTGGTGTGTAGCCAAATGATTTCATCACGACAAAGCCAGGTGCGTTTTGTGAAGCGAGGGCGAGCATAAAAAGCGGTGCGCCGAGACTGATGATGGTGGCAAGATTAAACGTTGGCGTAATAAAAACAGGACGGGCAAACTCGAGCCTCACCCCACTTAAATTCACTTGCCCCAGCGCGAATGCAGTGATAAAACCAGCAAGCAGCGCGAGAGCCATCGGTGTTTTCCAATTCAACCGTTTGAAGATTAAAAAAACTGCAATCATGACTAAAACAATCATGGGTGCGCTAGCGAGTGAAGAGAATAAACCCAAGCCAAACTTGAACAAAACACCTGCCAAGACTGCCATCGCCACAGGTTGCGGAATAAGGCTCATGGCTTTATCAAAGAGTCCTGTGAAACCAACAAGCGCAATCGCCAAACCAACAACCAGAAACGCACCAACCGCATCAGAAAGTTTGTAATCACTCAAGTTTGAAACGAGTAATGCGAGCCCAGGCGTAGACCAGGCAGTAATCACAGGCTGGTTGTACCAGAGCGACAACCCAAGCGTCAGCAAACCGCTCCCTACGGTGATTGCCAAAACCCACGAGCTTAGTTCTGCCGGTGAGAGCCTGGCATTTTCGGCAGCTTGAAAAGTAAGCACGAGTGAGCCTGTAAAACCCACAAGTAAAATCAACACACCCGCAGCCCAGGTTGAAGTAGTGAGTGCTCTGGGTAAATCACGCAGGCTCTGTCTTAAACGTGAAGTCATTGTTTACCTAGCTTTTGTGGATTGAGCTTCCAGTTTTCCTCCAAGGCTTTAAGGGCTTGTTTTAAGTTCCCTTGCTCGAGCAATCTAATGATTTGTAAATGCTGCTTGGGTGAATGTTTACCTAGACTCGCATCACCAAAGTAGGCAATCTCGAGGCGTTCGTGCTTGAGTTTGAGTTCTGTCAAGATGCGGATGAGTTCAGGATTTTGCGAACGACTAATAAACACAGCGTGAAACGCGACATCGGCTTTTGCTGCGTCAACAGGCTTTCTTGCTTCCAATGCTTTTTGTAACTGCTGATTCACCTGTCGCATGGTTTTGAAATCGTCTTTTGTCAGATGGGTAAAGGCTTGCCCCAATGCCAGCGTCTCCAGCCGCGCCACGATGGGATAAATCCGTTCAGCATCTTTGAGCGTGACGCTCGAGACCCGCGTCCAGCGATTGGCGGATGTTTCAATTAAACCTTCGTCTTCTAGTTTCATTAACGCTTCGCGCACGGGCGTGCGACTTACACCAAGGCGTTTGGCGAGTTCGTCGTCTTTGAGTTTTTCTTCGGGCCCCAAGATTCCCTGAACAATCCAGTCGCGCAGATTAGCGTAAACCGTGTTGCGAAGGACGGGTCGCTCGAGGCTTTCGGTATGGGGGATGGGCATAAGTGATATGTAATATATCACTTACATAATCATAAATTCAAGGTCGTTTTATTGTCCACAGATTTCACTTGCCTATCGCGGATTTTAAGGCTGTTACTTTTCTTTAATCTCAGTAAATCACGGATTTGTCATATAAAGGGAGAGACACAGTTTCCATCTAAGCTGGGTTAAACGTAAGAGAGGAGGAGCGACGAAATTGTCAAAGGCGAAAAGCCACACGAAATGCAACTCGTCACTCCTCTAATACGTTGCGGAGCCACCATAA
>JBOFGY010000174.1:0-12551 GCA_051649365.1 Trueperaceae bacterium | reverse complement strand
ACCACCACTTTCAATCCTCGTACTTTTGCATCTCTCACATATTTTTGTCGCTATACTGCTCCTTGGGTAAGTATTGGTCTCCATAAACCTATATTTACCCTTTTCTTATCCCCTCAACCGTTTTTTAGGGGTGTCTCTCTTTCACTGCACCCTAGGGAAACTGTAAGACTCAGGTTATAGTAAGGACCTCGAGGAGATTCATGGACGTAACTTTTCCAAACAATTTTGTGTGGGGCGTGTCGAGTTCTGCTTATCAAATTGAAGGAGCCGCCATCACCGACGGCAAGGGACCAAGTATCTGGGACACGTTTAGCCATACAGCCAACAAAATAAAACACAGTCATACGGGCGATGTTGCCTGTGACCACTACCACCTCTATAAACACGATGTTGCCCTGATGAAAGAGCTTGGACTCACCGCCTACCGTTTTTCCACGTCCTGGCCGCGCTTTTTTCCTGAGGGCAAGGGCAAAGCCAACCCTAAAGGGCGTGACTTTTATAATCGCCTCGTGGACGAACTTTTAGCGAGTGGGCTCGAGCCTTGGCTCTGTTTTTATCATTGGGATTTACCCCAAACCTTGCAAGACAAAGGCGGCTGGACAAACCGCGATATGAGCGAATACTACTGCGATTATGCCGCCTACGTGTCCGAGCAACTCGGCGACAGGGTAAGGCATTTCGTGCTTTTCAATGAACCTAATGTCGCGGCCTTGCTCGGGCACTTGCTCGGCATTCACGCCCCAGGTCTTACCGATATGAACGCTTATGCCGCTGCCCTCCATCACCTCAATTTAGCCACAGGTTTAGGCGCAGCCCGCTTGCGGAGTATAAACTCGAGTTGGCAACTTGGCACGGTGCTCAACCTAGCCCCCATCCAAACCCACACCGATAAAGATGAAGACGAAGAAGCCCGCCTTCTCTTTGATGCCATTTGGAACCGCTCAGTGTTAGACCCTATTCTAAAGGGGAGTTACCCTAAGTTGCTCTCAGGCATTTTAGAAGATGTAGTGCAAGCAGGCGACTTAGGCAAGATTCAGCAACCCCTTGACTTTTTAGGTGTAAATCACTACACACGTATTCTCATCAAGCACGACCCGAAAAGCCTTGTGGGTCTGCGTCTTAGCAAACCGCCCAAAGGAGCCAAACTCACTGCTATGGATTGGGAGATTTATCCGCAGGGACTCTATGAACTGTTGCTCGAGCTAAAAAACGACTACGGCAACCCCAAGGTTTTTATTACCGAAAATGGCGCAGCTTTCGAGGACGAGCTAACAACTAAAGGCGTTCACGATCCAGCGCGGATTGGGTTTTTTGAAGGGTATTTAGAAGCAGTTCAAAGAGCCCGTAACGATGGGGCCAACGTAGCAGGGTATTTCGCTTGGTCACTCCTCGACAATTTTGAGTGGGCTGAAGGCTACGAGAAACGCTTTGGCATTGTTTATGTAGATTACACCACACAAAAACGCATTCCTAAAGACTCGTATCACTGGTATAAAGAGCTTATTCGTAACGGAGGTTATAACTTTGGAGGAAGGCGACAGGAGAAAGAGCTCTAACGATGTTTTCCTGTCTCCCTCCTTTCATCCTCCCCTGTTTGATTTTTCAGCGTAGCGTAGGATACGCTTGGTAGAAATCAAGTAAGACTGCTTGTTCAATAAAACAACCTAAGCAGTTTCCAAGGAGAAACGATATGGCTCGTACTGCGGCATCAAAACTCAATCAGCGTCCCATCACTCTGGCGGTTATCGTGGGTAACCGTGGCTTTTTCCCCAACCACCTTTGTGAAACAGGGCGTAAAACCATTCTTAAAGTGTTGAAAAAAGCAGGTATCAAAGCAATTATTACGCCTGAAGATAAAACCAACGTCGGCGCGGTGGAATCGTTAGCAGAATCTCAATACTGCGCGGATTATTTTAGAAAATTTCAAGACGAGATTGACGGCGTACTCGTCACGCTGCCCAACTTTGGCGATGAACGCGCTATCGCCAACACGTTGCGCTACGCAAACTTGAACGTTCCCGTGCTCGTTCACGCTTTCCCCGATAACGAAACACGCATGAGCCTTAATGATCGCCGTGATAGTTTCTGCGGCAAGATGTCCGCGTGTAACAACTTGCGTCAGTACGGCATTAAATATACCCTCACCACCAATCACACCATGAATCCTGAATCTGATGACTTTATGCGTGATCTCAAAAACTTTGCCGCCTCGTGCCGCGTCGTGCGTGGGATGAAAACAGCTCGCCTCGGTATGATGGGTGCACGTCCTGAAGCTTTTAAGACCGTTCGCTTTAGCGAAAAACTTTTAGACCAAGCCGGCATCAGTGTCGAAACGCTCGACCTCTCGGAAGTCTTTGGGCGCATTGAAAAACTGAAGGACAATGACAAAGCCGTTCAAGAAAAACTGAAGCACATTCAAGGCTACGCCCAAACCAAAAACGTACCTGCGAATGCCCTTATGCGTATGGCGAAGTTTGGCGTAACGCTCGACCAATGGACGGAAGTCAACGCCATGGACGCAACCGCGATTCAATGCTGGACGAGTATGGAAGAATATTTTGGGGTCGTACCTTGCACCCTTATGAGCATGAGTAGCAATGACCTTAGCCCGTCCGCCTGTGAAACGGATATCGTCGGCGCATTGTCCATGCTCGCGTTGCAACTTGCCTCAGGTAAACCCTCTGCACTTGTAGACTGGAATAACAACTACGGCGAACATCCTGACAAAGGCGTGGTGTTCCACTGCTCGAACTTACCAAAGCAAGTCTTTATCGAAGATATTCCTGTGATGCACTACCAAGAAATTATTGCAGGCAGTGTCGGTAAAGAAAATACGTTCGGCACGATGTACGGACGCATTCGCAAAGACCCTTTTAGTTACTTACGTATCTCCACCGATGACTTCTCTGGACGCATCACGGCCTACACAGGTGAAGGATATTTCACCGATGACCCTATTGAAACCTTTGGTGGGTATGGTGTCGTCGAGGTGCCAAGATTCCAAGACTTACTGTCCTATATTTGCGATAATGGCTACGAGCATCATGTCACGATAAACCAAGCGCATGTGGCTACAAGCGTCAACGAAGCTTTGAATAAGTATTTGGGTTGGACGACGCATTATCACAAGTGAGGAAAAAACTGAAAGCAGAGAACTGAGATCCAGCTGCCTTCTGCTTTTCACCCTCTATTCTGGTTCTTTTGACTGTTTTCTCCATTAGGCGCAGCACATGCTGCGCTTTTTCGTCACTGAGGAAGATCGCAACCTCGTTCTACACTAGCCCGGGAGCAGTTGCCTGGCAACTGCTCCCGGGCTCTCTTCATTATGAAACGGTCAGTTCGTAAAAAATTTACACCGGCTGACTATGAAGCTTTTTTCTTGGGCTAAGTGAAAAATTACGTCCTCCTCGAGGTGTAATTGCTTCATGATGGAGAAATGAGGTCTACTATGGTTTTGCCAGCACGTTCCACGTCTTTGCACCTTTTAGCTTGGCTCATGCTTTTTTTTGCCTTTCTAGGTGTGTACCCTGCACAGGCCCAGCGCACCAACGCCAACGCTTATTACCAACAGTGCCTCAAATTTGAAGCCGGTAATGACCTTACCACTGCCGCTCAAAACTGCCGTAACGCCCTCGAGCTTGACCCCAGATACAGTGACGCAGCCATTGCGTTATCTCGTATCCTTCTCGCTCAAAACAACCCCAATGACGTTTCTTCACTTCTGAGTGATTTGAGAGGTAGCAGCAACCCCGAAGTAAGCCTACTTCTCGCTGAAGTTGCCCTGCAAAACCAACAACTTGATGAAGCAGCTGGGCTCATACGCACGGCGCAGACCCTGCTTGCCACGACACCCAATACTCCTCTCGAGGCCCTCGCCTATTACACTCAAGGCAAACTCGAGGAAGAACGCAGCAACTTTTCAGCCGCGCTTGGTCACTACCGAGACGCAGCCACGCTTGAGGGCTTAGAAATTAATTACCGCCTTGCCCTTGCCAAACTGCTCTTTAACTTAGGCAACTTAGACGGTGCACGCGCGGAACTTGAGCTTTATCAGCAACTTGTCCGTAACCAAGACTCGAGTCTCGCTCGCAACCCCAAACTTCTCTCTGAGCTTGGTCGCATCAAATGGGCACAAGGTGAACTCACCCCTGCCGCCTCTGACCTAGAGACGGCTGTCGTGCAACGTGGCTCCCGCGATAGCTTAAGTCAAGCCCAAGACCTTAAAACTCTAGCGTTTATTTATTACGGACTTGGCAACACACGCCAAGGTAACTTAGCCCTTCAAGATGCGCTTGGCCGCGGCACCTTGTGGCTTTCCTTCTTAGGGCTTGGGGTACCTTGGCTCCTCGTGCTGGTTGTTGTGCTGGCTCTTCACCTGTGGGGTGAGAGCCGCATCTCGAGCAAGACCAGTATGGAAGTGATTGAAACCCCACAACTCTGGAACGTCGGGCATATTTACTCATCCCTGTTTATCTCTCTCGGCGTAGCAATTCTCGCGGCTCTCGCCTTTAGCGTGCTGCGCTATAACAATTTCTTGGCTTTAGCCACGCCCTGGCAGAGCAATGAAGTTCGTGCAGTTTTTGTTCTCGTACTTACCCTCATGTTGGCTTTTACAGCGGTGTGGCGAGCCAATCGCAATGGCTGGGACCCCGTCGAACGTCTGATTGGCTCGGTAGAGCAATCACCTCTTGGTGTGTTCTCGGGTTTCGTCTTGCTGGTGACTGCCCTCCTCTATATGGTCTTCGCACCCCGCTTTGGGCTCGAGGCTAGCTACTATCTTAATCTTGCTAAACTCACACCCTTAATTATTGCCGCAGCTATCTTACTGCCCCTCAGCGAACTTTATTTCCGTGCCTTTGTCATGCCACCCCTCATCAAACGCTATGACCGAAGCCTCGCTTTTTTTATCACCGCTGCGCTTTCTGCCCTTGCCTTTGCTAGCCCACTTTTCTTACTTATTCCCATCGGCTTACTGCTCAGCGAAGTTTTTAGGCGTACCAACAGTGGTGTTAATCCACTCATTGCCCAACTCGTCTTAAACTTCGGGCTCATTATGGCTGTGCGCTTTGTCCCTTGGGTACATGGACTCTTTTTGTAAAGAAAGTTATGGCGAAGACTCGAGCTGCAGATAGATCGTTTAAGCTAGCAGTGTGAGCGATTACTTTTTAGACGGCAACCTTTTCTACCTCGGACAAGAGACCGACACGGGTGGTTTCGCTGTGGTGTTACTCGAGACTGCTAACAAAAAAGCTTTTCCAATCTTTACCCAACAAGACGTAGCACAACAGCTTTTTCCTGACCAATCTATTTCGTGTTTACACAAGGATGACCCAAGAGCGAAAGAGGAATGTTTTAGGGCAGTCCTCAATGCAGGTGCAACGGAGGTTTGGGTAGATGGGCTTCAACCTACCACGGTTTTGCCCTTAGAGCAAGCCCTTCACTATATTCTCTCTTTCAAAAATCAGAGTGCTTGTTTTTAATTTTTGTAAAAGCAATAGCCTTATAACCATCGGCTTCTAAAAATACGGTAAAGTCTAGTTATGCGTCTTTACCCCCTCATACTCTTATTAGGTCTTATATTCAGTCTTACTGGCTGCCTCGAGCGCAGCGACGCAATGGCACCTATGATTACTATTATTTCGCCTGCTAATGGCACCGCAAACAATGCTGACAACATTACTGTGAAAGGTTATGCAATGGACGACAGTGGCATTCGCGCTATTCGCGTTGATCAAGTAGATTTATTAAATGCGTCCGATTATTATAAGAGTGAAAAAGGCAAACGTCTTATTGAATTTGCGTTTCAAACAGGGCAGCGCGTTGATAAATTTAATGCCAACATCGTTGTTGAGGACGTGTCAGGCCGAACCTTTACGCTTCCTTATGAACTTGTTATTGACACCGTACCACCTACTATCGAAGCAGTGGTAACTCAAGCCCTCGACAATGGCAATATAAATGTGGTCGGTGTTGCTAGGGACAACAACGCTGTACAAAGTATTGAAATTGCAGGGGTTGCACCAGCGTTTGTAACCCAAGCCGAGCAAGCTTTTGATATAACTGTCCCTGCGAGTGAAAACATGCAAATTGTTGTTAAAGATAGCGCTGGCAATACGACAACACAGGCGATACCTTGAAACCGTAAGACATAAGACGTGAAATGTAAAACGTTTTAATTCGCTTCATTTATCATCTCACAATCTGGTAGCATGGCTTTAATGGATCGGGCTAAAACCATTCTCTCGAGTTTCCTTGTCGGGCAACCTAGTGCCGGACAACCCAGTATCCAACAACCCAGCACACCTCAACCACTTTTGCCGATACGCTCAGGCGACCTTCTCACTCCAGAACGCACAATTGACTTAGAAATTGCTCACGGCAACGGCGACCTTATTAAGGTGTTAAATATTTTAGGTATTGGTGGGCCGTTTAAAATTAAAAGCCCTTGGGAACTCGAGGACGAAAGGGGCGGGCATCTCATTAATGCAGGTGGTTATGCTGCTCTCCCCCTTGGCGAAATGTATCCGCCGCTCGTCGCATTTATCCAACATTATTTACAAACAAATCAGTCTGTGAGCTTACCGCAACAAGGTGCTTCGGCGTGGCGAGCAGCCCTCGAGACCAACCTCGTGGCCCTTTTGAGGGAGCAAGACTCGAACCACAGTGATAGCCAAGTTTTTTTCTCAAATAGCGGTGCAGAGGCCGTAGAAGCTGCTCTGAAATTTGCCAAAACTTCCCGTCCAAAGGCACGCTACATTCTCAACTTCTCGAGAGCCTATCACGGCAAAACTATTGGGGCACTAAGTCTTACACCCAACGAAGAATATCAAGCACCGTTTCGACCACTCATGCCTGGCGCATACACCGTACCTTATGGTGACGCTGAGGCGTTACGCAACGCAGTCAAAACTCTTGGGGCTAAAAACATTGCTGCGATTATCGTCGAGCCTATTCAAGGGGAAGGTGGCGTGATTCTTCCACCCACCGACTTTCTACCAACCATTGACGCACTTTGCCAACAACACGGCATCATCTCTATCGCGGATGAAATTCAAACAGGGCTTGGCCGCACAGGTTTTTATTTTGCGAGTATAGCTCTAGGCTTGAAGCCAGATATTATCACTTTAGCCAAACCACTTGGTGGCGGACTTGTCGCCATCGGCGCAACAATAGCGAGAAAAACTATTTATAAAAAAATGCTTGGTGGGTTTGAAAGTAAACGTCACTCGAACACGTTTGGTGGTAATTCACTTGCTATGGCTGTTGGGTTGAAGTCGCTCGAGCTTATCGTCGAAGAAAACTTAGCTGACCGCGCTGCCGAATACGGCAAAAAAGGCTTAGACAAACTTCGCGTCATTCAGCAAAAATACCCTGGCTACATTAAAACCGTGCGGAGTGCTGGAATGCTTTTTGCGATGCAAGTAAGGCACGTGGTAAAACCCTCTCTTCTTTTAGGTCAAAGTGAACTTGCCAATCAACTCGGCACTGCACTCACCATGCGAGCCATGCACTTACACGGTGTTCACGTGTGTTTTACACTAAATCAAAGCCAAGTCGTGCGTTTAACCCCAGCACTCAACATACCCGACGATATATTTAACATCATGTTCGATCGCGTTGAAGCAGCAGCACAAAACCATCAACACGCTTGGAAGATGCTACCGAAAATGCCGCTTGATAGACTCGTGAACTTAGTCAAATTGGCGATGGGAAAATAGCAAGTAAAAGAAGGGAGACGAGAGGAGGGAGGAGGGTTCTTCTTCTCTAGCTTTGAAATATTGAAATGCTATACTTTCCCTATGAGTACCATTCCCGAAATAGACATCCATGAAGCCAAAACCCGTATTGACAACGGCGCACTGCTCGTTGACGTGCGTGAACAAAACGAATTTGATGATGTACGCATTCCTGGTAGTGTGTTAGTGCCACTATCAGAGTTTCAAACGCGTTACGAAGAATTACCTAAAGAAAAAGAAATTGTTATGCAATGTCGCAGTGGCGCGAGAAGTGGACAAGCTACAGAATTTTTACTTACTAATGGTTACAGCAATGTTGTAAATATGGCGGGTGGGATTTTAGCATGGCACGGAGCAGGTTTGCCTACGGAGTCTGGTAAAAAAGAGTAGTTGCTTGTTTCTAAAATCGTTCATTATAGATGATTTGCTCGAGCAACCCGATTGGCCCTAGGGACACGGTGAGAAAGTGCAAGTATTACTGGATAGTGTAGCTAAACGTACAAACTTTTCTATGCTAAAGCTCGAGTGGTCAACGGGTATCGTTCTTCTCACCAAACATGCTCCTACTTAGAAAAAACATCTTTTAGGCTTTACAAATCACCAGAAGATGTTAAACTCCATAAACGTAGCACTGAACCTAGCGATACGCTTTAGACATAATCGCTTCCGCACGTTTATCGTTGAAAGGTATTGCGGAAGAGACGATGGAATTTTTGTTTAGATGCTATAAAGGAGAATTTTATGCAGCGGTTATTCCTGTTGTTTAGTTTATGTGTCATGTTCACCGTAGCTCTCGCACAATTACCCCCTACTCCCTCTGCTGAAGGCGCAAAGGTTTACTTTGCTAATCTGAACGATGGCGACACGGTGACCAGTCCAATTCTGGTTCAATTTGGCCTTACAGGCATGGGCGTTGCTCCCGCAGGAATGCAGTTTGAGAATACAGGACACCATCACTTGCTCGTAGATGTAGATGAGACGACACTCGTTCCTAATGCACCGCTTCCTGCTACCGACACTATTTTGCATTTTGGTAAAGGGCAAACGGAGACAACGCTCGAGCTTGCTCCCGGTGAACATACGTTACAACTTATGTTTGGAGATTTTTCCCATATTTTACACGAGCCAAATGTCGTCTCTGAGAAAATTACGATTACTGTAGAGTAAAGCTAAGTAGATTCATAATTAAGTTTGCAACAGCCTTACCTTTGGCAAGGGGCTCGAGCCCTTTATTGAAACATGGTTTAGTTTTACCCTTTGGCATTTTCATGGTGGAAATACTTAAACGCAGAAGGCTAAAATTCAAAAAGGTTTTACGCTTTTAGCCTTCTGCGTTTCATCTTTTACTGTGGCTCAATCAACGTTACTTCTGAAAGCGTCGTTACTTCCACCGCAGGCTCTACGACAAATGCAATTCGTAAATCGTTAGGATTGCGTTTCGAGACTTCGGTGACCTTACCAATCAAAATCCCGCGAGGAAACAAGCCACCACGGCTACTCGTTTCAACAAGGTCATCCACTTCAATGCTGTCATCTTCAATAAAGTTAATGACGCGCACGTTACCGCCAGGCTCACCCACAGCAATGCCTTGACCGCCGCGACCTCGCACGGTGATGCCTACTTTGGAATCTAAATCCGTAATCGCGCGAACCACAGCACTTCTTGGGTTTACAGCCGTTACAATACCCACCAAGCCTTTTGGCACTGTCACAGGCGCATTGACTTTGACACCATGATTAGAGCCTCTTCCGATGGTGAGTTGATTTTGGATGCTACTCGAGCCAATGTCCGTTACAGGAGCCGTTAGAAAGGCTCCTGGGGATTGCAAGTCGCGCACTTGCAGTAGTTGTTGTAACCGCTCGAGTTCAATTTGCAACTCGCGGTTTTTAGTTTCTAATACGCCCACACGATTCTCGAGGGCTTTATTTTCTACCAAAAGCTGGCTTCTCTCCGCAGCTTGTATGGCTGTATTACGAATATTACTCGCCACTGTAAAAAACAGTTGCGTCGGCATTGCAACGGCACTACTTAAAGTAAAACTAACACGCCCTAAAAATGAGGTGAGCAAAAAGGTCAGGAAACCAAGCGCGAGAAAAATGTACCAAGCGCGAAGAAGGTTAGACATGGTGAACACCAGATGAGAGATAGGAGATAGGAGATAGGAGACATCTTGTTTCTCTTGTCTCTTGTCTCTCATACCTTATCTCTTGTCTTATCAAAGTAACCGAACTCCTAACTTCGCAGCAAGTTCCACGACGGCAGCCACGCTCATGCCCATGACATTAAAATAACAACCTACAATATGTGGAATTAAAGCTGCACCGCGTCCTTGAATGCCGTAACCGCCGGCTTTGTCTAGGCCTTCCCCTGTCTCTACATAAGCATTGATTTCTTCTTCTGTAAGAGGACGAACGTAAACTTCGCTATGTTGGACTAGGGACTCGAGCCTACCCTTATACAAAAGCGCGTGACCTGTGAACACATCGTGCGAACGACCTTGCAAGCGTTCAATAAAGGTTTTATTTTCTGGCCTATCTTTAGGTTTTTCTAAAATATCCTTGCCCAGCGCAACCGTCGTATCAGCGGCAATGACGAGTGCTTCTGGATACTGCTCTGCAATGGTCTTCGCTTTGCTGATGCTAAGGCGACTTACAAGGTCTGAAGGTAACTCTGCAATGTGTTGCGTTTCGTCTATATCCGCAGGGATGACCTCAAACTGAAGCCCTAGATTAGTCAAGAGTTCGCGGCGACGCGGTGAACCACTCGCTAGAATAATGGGTACGTTACTCGTCACAAGCGTTAGTTTAACCCGTCTAAGAATTTAGGAAATAGGAGGAAGGAGACAGGAGGAAACAATCTCTCTTTTTGTACTTACTGTGCCCGCTTATTATCCTCGCTTCATCTTTCTAAACCATTTGCTTCTGCGCTTAAAGCCGTGGTCTGGCGCAACGCCATCAGCAATAAGATGTAACCACTGCGACACGTAATACCCTGCCACCGCACCCACGACTAATTCACGCCAATTTGCACCAAGCTGCGCTTGAATACTAATGTTGTAACCAAAAAAAGGTGCGATCAACGCTGCCACATAACTAAAAACCAGAGCCAACACTGCCAAATAAATGGCGCGCGTCAATGGTCCTAGAATCCAGGTATGGGATAAACCACGATGACTAAACATTGCACCGTAAGGCACCCACAATAAACCCAGCAAACCCCAATTGCTTTTCGCCCGTACGCCCTGTTCGGCCAAATCCAAGTCAGGTGTTACTAAAAAAGTTCCAAGCAAATAACTCACACTAAAGGTCGTAACCACTTGTGGTGTGAAGAGTTGACCCCATTCTGCGGTCATACCTTGCGAACGTGCATAGGCGTAACCTGCAGCCAGACCAGAAAATACTGTAAGGTTAATAGCTTCGTGGGTGCGTCCGTTAGGCATAAAAGGATTTTAACAAGATTTGCTCTCTAAGCAGCTAGTTTTATAACCTCGAGCCCAGGAAAAAGGTCTATCAATTCTCTGATGAATAAAACCAGCCACACCTCGGCATGTTTTTGTGAAATTAGACTAGAGTAGACAACTTGCAAAATCACATGCGGCTGCGGCTGAATCCTATAAAAGCGAAAACGCACCTTTTAATGCAGGCGCGTTTTCGCAAGGCAGACGCATAACCCAAGTTTAGTGATGGGCGTGTGACATGTCTTTCATAACTGCATCACCAGACCTTTGCATATTCATAGGAGCAGGTCTACAGTAGGCTGCCGCCGTTGGTGTACTGATGGCACTGCCCCCCGGACACAACTCTTGGTAGAGCTGGGTCGCGGCAACCTTGATAGGACCTTCGTACTGCTGCCGGAATTTGAGGGCTGGACCAGAAACTGGATTATCGCCGTCAGGTCCGCCGTTGGTTAGGTAGCCCAAAACCACAGCCGTGCGGTTGATCGTCTTTGAAGTTGACGCAGTTATCAATCCACTGCTTGTTAATAGCCGGATTCCAGGCTCCCCACCAGTCACCGTGAGACGAGGTGCCTGGGGTTTTAGTGAGGGTTCGGCTTGTAGGGTCTACGCTTGTAGGGTCTACGTCCGAAGATAGATACCAACCTGCTGTACTTTCACCGTCCTCAAGTGCATAGGCAATGATGTATTCGATGTTGGGAAAGGTAGCCCAACTACCGCAGTTGCTAGTAAACTAGTCACTCGAGGGTGCTAAATTCCAGTTGGCAGGCTGAGAGGGGTCTTGGCGATTCCAGCAGTTGGGAAACTTGACGTGCATTGCCAGAACATTGCGGTTGGGTCTGGGTGTACAAACGGGAATCGAATTGCCAAAAGGCTCTCTGGGGAGGGAGCGGTACTGGTCTGTACACTGAAAGGTGAGCTGCTCGTAAATACCCTTCGTGCCCCCCTCATTGGTGGGTACTTCGTGAATATCCTGTGCGCCCTGTTTGGTAATCATCGCGGCGCGCTCTGGGTAAGTCTTGGATGTGCCCTGAGCCAGTCCATAGCCTTTGTAATAAATGGTGATGCGGTCTGGAATACGAACATTACCCTCGGCATCGAACAGTGCTGGTGGCCCAATAACCTGTGCGGTTAAGTTCCATGCCGTTGCAGGTGCTGCTGCCACTATCCCGCAGCGTTTTATAAGTTGAGTAGGCGTTTACATCGGTGTTACCAAAAAACGGTAGTGGCTCAACCCAAACTGCGATCAAGGACATCGAGGTTGTAAGGAACAAGGAAGGCATGCAAGGAGATAAGGTGCATGTGGTCAGATTTAGAGAAGGACAAGGTTTTTCTAACAAAGCGAGCTAAACGTTGTCTG
>JBOFGY010000173.1:0-2537 GCA_051649365.1 Trueperaceae bacterium | reverse complement strand
ACAAGTTTTTTAAGTGTCTGCGGTGCGCGAAACCTCTCCCCCATTGCTTCGGTCATCGAGTCGGAAATAAAGAGCATCGTGTCAAGCCCGACGTAGTCTGCTAGCTCGAGCGGCCCCATCGGGTGATTGAGTCCAAGTTTAATGGCGATGTCAATATCTTGTGGCGAAGCCACACCTTCTTCGCGCATTCGCATTGCTTCAATCAGTAAAGCAGATAAGGCCCTCGTCGTTACAAAACCTTGACTGTCTTTGACCACAACTGTTGTCTTGCCACACTGTTTAGAAACGTCTTCAGTCATTTTCAACGTTTCATCCGAGGTTTGCACAGCGCGAATAATTTCAATGAGGCTCATTCTTTCTGGCGGGTTAAACCAGTGCATCCCAATGACTTTATCGGGGCGTTTGGTTGCACCTGCGATGGCTGTGACAGAAAGTTCGCTCGTATTTGTTGCCAGAATCGTGTGAGGTTTTGTCACTGCGTCCAGTTTGCTAAATAACTCGCGCTTGAGGTCAATTTTTTCTGGCACGGCTTCAATGACATAATCGGCATCTTTGGCAGTTGTTTCGATGTCACTACTCAGTTTTAAGCGTGATTGCACAGTAGCTTCATCCGTACGCTTGAGGCAGCGGGCGTTGGCTTTCTCGAGCGAGCCTTCATACGGATCATACACATTGACGTTGTAACCGCTCATGAGACAAAGTGCGGCAATGCCACTTCCCATTGTCCCTACACCTATCACAGCAATTGTTTTAATCATGGAAACCTCGCTTTTTAACGACGTAAATCATCACGTAGCCTAAAACAAATCTTAGGCTCTCAGCAACACTCCCGTTGCAAATGCAAAATAAGAAATCTTCTCCGTAGATGTCGCAAATTTTTCAAAACCAAAAAGTCTACCTCTGCGACATCTACGGATGAAATTCTTTGAAATATAACTTTGTAGCTGTTCTAAATTACAGCTTAGGCCAGTCGCGTTGGCCCGACGCGGCGCACTTTTCGCTCGTGGCGGTCATGCCTCGAGAGTTCCGCGAGCCTCGAGCGCGATGTAATTTGGTGCGGCTCAGCAGGAATAAAGGCCGTCACGATGTCCACCCAACGGGGTTTCGTATATTCCATTACGACATGCAGTGGAATCCGCACCACAGAGCTGAGTTCAATGTAGCCCAAAACGAGGAGGCGTTTGTCTTGCCAGTAATGAAGTAGCTCATTACCCCTTAACATCACCTCGACCATATCTTGCTCAGAAAACCCTTCACAGGTGGCGTGCTTCGTGGCGTGAGAACCGATACGGTAGCGCCCCTCACGTACATAGGGCCGAAGCTGCTCGAGGACGTAGGCTTTTTCTTTGGGACTGTCAATGTCTTCGAGAAGACCTTTAATTTGAACGGGATAAATGCTCGAGGGTTTCATCGCGCGACCTCACCATCAGGACGCTTTAAGCCAGGGGCGTTCACAAACTCCTCCTTTGCTGAGAGCCTTGTTGGAGCAAAACTCTCGATGACAACCGCTAAACAATAAAAAAGTACTAAATAACAAAGAAAGCGAGGCGATGATGTTTTGCAACATTTGCCTCGCGTGTTCCCGTAATGGGTTACATAAAAAAAGTTTAGCACAAGAATGTTAGGGTAACGTCATGTTCGTTTACTTTTTTGAAAGCTCGAGCCCCGATGCCAAAGTGCGCCTTGAAACTTTGCAGAGGGAATGGGGCGACCTGCCTTATATAAGAGGTATGCGCCTCCTCGAAAACACGCAGCAAGCTGGGCTCTTTCTGCTGGTTGTTGAAACAACGCAAGAACCTCCTAAGCCAGTCTCAGAAACCTTGCGCGTTTGGGCGTTTAGAGAAGCAGATAACTAAGCAGATAACTAAACTGAATGACTGATGTGAAGATTTTACTTCTCAATCTCTATCTTAGAGAAGTGTTGGGGTCTGGGGAAGCTATAATCCCCCGTTTTTGAAAGCGGGGATACATGGACTTCCCCAGGTGAGCGAAGCGAACGATTGTTGTCATTTGCGGTTAATACGGTACATATTTGTGCTACCATGTGCATATGGCTTTTGAGCGTACTACAAGGCATTCTCATTACAATTTGAACTACCATTACGTGTTTACGCCAAAGTATCGCAAAGCCGTGTTTCATGGCAAGATTGCCGAACGACTGAAGGAACTGTTCCAACACATATGCAGTGAGCGAGACTGGGTTATTCACAGTATGGAAGTCATGCCTGACCACGTACATATATTTCTTTCTATACCACCTAAGTGGAGTGCTGCGGACACCGCTAAGATTCTTAAAGGTGCAAGTGCTAGATGGTTGTTGTTGGATTACCCTGCCCTTCGCAAAGGCGGTCATTTGTGGAGTAGTAGTTATTACGTCGGGTCGGCAGGTTCGGTCTCGTCTGACATCCTTCAACGCTACATAGCTGAACAGAAAACCAAGCAGGAAGAATAAATGGTCAAAGCGTTTAAGTACCGACTGAATCCAACCAAAGCCCAAAGTGTTGCTATGGACATGACGCTTTATCTTTGTCGTCAAC
>JBOFGY010000172.1:0-8636 GCA_051649365.1 Trueperaceae bacterium | reverse complement strand
CTGACTGGTAAAACTCGGATTGACATTGATTCAGTGCATGACCAGTCTTCAATAGCCTTTCACTCAAACTGTGAGCGAAAGGATTGTTAGCTCCTTCCACAACAATCCGCTTGATCTCATAGCTTTTCAACCACTGCTCGAACTCGGCAAGTCCTGTCTCACTGTTCGTTATCGTGAGATGTCCTAAGACTTTGCCCGTTTCCTCTAGGGCTGCTGCCGTGTGACTGCCTGGATGGGGATCAACGCCTATAATGACCCTACAACCTCCTAGGGTTGAAGTGCTCACGGTAGTGCGTATCCGTTCATCTGTTCAGGGTGAATCCTTAGTATCTGGCAACTCCCGTGTAGCCCAATGAAGTGAGGTGTGCATTTCTCCATCTAGCTATCTCAGCAGATACTTAGTGGGCAACACCTCACTTCTTCTACTATACGGATACTTAAGCAACCTCTCGGAATTGACTTTGTGGAAAAGTTGGTGCAAAGAGATTGCTTCGTGGATGCAATCGTATTTAGCTTATACGATATTGAAAGTGGCCTAAACTGAGACTCGCAATGACGAATAAAATAATAGTGTAAACGGCCCCAAAGATTTGGTAACTTATGGCTACCACCCCTTGTAAGACTTTGCGCTAACAACGTAAGCTAGCCATTAATGCATTTTCCTCTTCCGCGAGTGTTGACGGCCTTAGGTGTGTTTGCCTTGGCAGTGTTAGTGACATGGATAGGACTGCCTTTGCTTGCGCCGCTTTACTACTATTTATGTGTGGTCGGTTTGCAAGAGTATAGCTCTATGGTGAATTTGCGTGGCGTCCCTATTCGTAAGCGCAGTCTTTGGGTTTCGACCTTCGTAACTCTACCTGCGTCTTTACCTGTGACTTACCGGGGGATGCAGCCGCTTGTAGACGGGGTGAGTTGGCGAGAACTGACGCTGGGTCTGTTCGTCATTTATCTCATTACTCTCGAGGTCATCCGTCCTAACCAACATTCGATGAACGCGATTATTTATACCCTCTTCGGTTACATCTATATTCCTTATCTTTTGGGCTTTTCAATTAGCTTGCGCTATACTCCAGATGGCCATTTAGGAGTGTGGTATCTCGCACTGCCAATGCTTGCGGTTGCTGCTTCAGATACAGGTGCTTATGTGTTTGGTTCACTTTTTGGCAGACGTAAACTCGCGCCGCAAATCTCACCCAACAAGACACTCGAGGGGGCCTTTGGGGGCTTGGTTCTTGCCACGCTCACTGTCACGCTAACAAGCTACGCGCTCGAGAAGTGGTTTCACATGCGTGTGGATATTTATGACGCTATTCTATTTGCGATTTTAGTTGCGAGTGCGGCCCAACTTGGGGATTTATTCGAGTCGTTGTTTAAGCGGTGGGCAGGTGTGAAAGATTCGGGAAACCTAATGCCTGGTCATGGTGGTGTTTTAGATAGAATTGATAGTGCGCTCTTTGCGATTCCTGTGACCTATTATTTTGTGACCTTAGTTATTTTGCGTTGAAACAAAAACATAAAATTCGTTGTTGATTAATGTAGGGGTGAGTCTTTTCTTGATTAATAAAAATAATTTCTATTACTGTGCTTGCCCAAAGATTTCAGACCCACCCTTTTGCAATGACAACAGAAATATGAAACATTTTGCGAGTGGTTGTTGGTCAGCACGGGTGGGTCTGAAATTTGTTGCGATGATTTCACAAAACGTACTAACCACAAATGATACCAAGAGACCCACCCCTACGCAGGCAAAATTCTTTATTGTTTTTTGTGTTATGGGCAAAAATACAATGCCCCCGCAAGTCGGGGGCATTTTTAATGGTCTTGGAAATTACTGTGCAGTAAAGTCTGTTACAACAGTTTCACCTGAAATGATGCTTGCTTTTACGGCTTCGGTTGCGTCAATGACATCTTGCGGAATGAGGATGTTGTTGTAATCGTCAAGGGCATAACCAACGCCGTTTTCAGCAAGACCCAAGTTAAGAACGCCACCTTCAAAGGTGCCAGCGATAACATCGTTCACAGCGTTTTCGGCTGCAACATCTACGCGCTTCAACATACTGGTCAAACCGTGGTTGAGGGTATCAGGGTTGTTGTCGGTGTCACCTAAGTAGTTTTGGTTGCTATCTACACCAATAAAGAAGAGAGGCTGTGTGCCTTCGCCGCAGCTCTCGGTGTACTCGGGGCTTTTCTCGAGAATCGCCAAGGTTGTAGCAAGGGGTGTTTCTTTTACAGTGTTGGCGGTGTAGCACATGGTTTGGGTTACGAAGTCAACAACGCCAAGACCTGAAGAACCGGCAGCAGCATAAATGATGTCTGCGCCTTGTGCTTGCTGAGCAGCAGCAAGTTCTTTACCTTTAGCGGGGTCGTTCCAAGCGGCGGGTGTTGTACCTACGTAATTGCTAACAACAGTACAATCTGGGCAAGCAGCTTTTACACCTTCTTCGTAACCAACATTAAATTTGCGAATGAGGGGAATGTCCATGCCGCCAACAAAGCCAACGGTTCCTGTTTGCGAAAGTGAGCCTGCCAAAAAGCCCACGAGGTAGCTACCTTCGTGTTCTTTAAACACAACGTTGCGGACGTTTGCATTCTCGGCAACAGAGTCAATAAGGACAAAGTTCGTATCAGGGAATTCTGTCGAAATCGAAGCAATGGCATCGGTTTGGGCAAAGCCAGGCGCAACGATGAGGTCAGCACCATCTTCAGCCATTTGGCGCAAGCCTTGACCAAAGGTTTCAGGGGTGCCTTCAAACTCGAGCATTTCGATATCTAAACCATCTTCTTTTTGAGCTTCGATGGCTTTGCTAAAGCCGTTAAAAGTACCTTCGTTAAAGGACTTATCAAACTTACCGCCGGCATCAAAGTTGATACCCATGACGTAATCTTGGGCAAATGCTGCTGTAAACGCAAGTGCCGCAACCAATGCAAAAAGTTTCTTCATAGTTCTCCCTCGAGCGGTAGCATGGTTCAAACTAAACTGAAGCACGTACCTGTGAGCGTCCTCGAGTCTATCCGACTCGGTAAACGTGAGTATAGCATGGGGTTTCGGGCAGTTTGCCAGAGCTAAAGAAAAAGTGAAAAGTAGAAAAAGGGAGAATGTAGGAGGGAGTAGAAAAAACTTCTACATTCTTCCTCTTCCCTCCTACATTCTTAACTAAGGTCGAAATGCTAACTTAACTAAGGTCGAAATGCTAAAACGCTGACCTGCTGAAGTGCTGGTATAGTTACCCCATGAATCAAACCAGCCTCGTCGGTGTCATCATGGGCTCACAGTCTGATTGGGAGACACTGCAGCACGCGGTGCAAATGCTAGTGCAACTCGAGATTCCCTATGAAATGAAAGTTGTCTCAGCGCACCGTACTCCCGATTTACTCTTTGAGTATGCCGGGGGTGCAGAGGGGCGGGGGCTCGAGGTCATTATTGCTGGAGCAGGTGGTGCCGCGCATTTACCCGGCATGACCGCAGCAAAAACTTCGCTGCCCGTTCTCGGTATTCCTATAGAATCAAAAACGCTAAAAGGGATGGATTCACTTTTGTCCATCGTGCAGATGCCCGCTGGGATTCCCGTGGCAACCTTAGCTATTGGCCGTGCAGGTGCAGTGAATGCAGCACTGCTTGCAGCGAGCATTTTAGGCAATAAATATCCAGCTATTAAAAAAGCCTTGAAGGATTACCGCAGCGCACAAACGCGGACGGTGCTGGAAAATCCAGACCCCAGCAAATAAGATGTGAAACGTAAAATGTTAGATGTAAAAAGAGAGGACGGTGTATGTTTCACATCTTGCGTCTTACTTCTCACGAAGAAAGAGGCGTTTTTCACGCCTCTTAAAGAGAAAAATTTTGTTTTTAGTTAGGCTCGAACGCGCTAGACTAGGTGAGATTTAGGACCAGGCAAGATTTAGTCAGTGAGCTTGGGTTGAGACTCGAGTAACTTCACTAAATCAGGGGATAAGTCGCCTTGTTCGACGGCACGGTTTAACATTTCGATGCCAAGTCGAACGACTTCAGACTTTGACACGAGTCTTTCGGGGTTGGAAAGCTGGTAGGCAGTTTTGGTGAGCAGTGAATCTTGTTCTTCAGTAATCACCACCTGCAAACGCTTACTCTTGTCTCGCTTAGGCACGGTGACCTCTTTTCCTGCTGAGGCTGTTTCTCTTGAGGTTGCCTTTCCTAAGACTACCTCTTCGCTCGAGTCCTCTTTTCATGATAGTTCCTCCCTGAATCATGTAAAGTAGTGTAACATGATAGGGATGCACTTGACAATGTGCAAACCACTAACTACACTACGGTGAGTATATTACACAATATGCTCGAAATATAAAAAGAAGGTCAGAGGTTGCGATGGACGAGGCTTTAATCATACACGGGGGCAAACCACTTACAGGCGAAATACCTGTTTATACCGCTAAAAATTCGGCACTGTATCTTATTTTGGCGACTCTCCTCACGCCTCAAAAAGTTGTCCTAAAAGACATTCCCAAGCTTCGTGATGTGGTGAACATCCTCGAGATGCTCGAGCATTTTGGAGCCGAAGTCTTTTGGCAGGGCCGCGACCTCCATATTCACGCCGAACATATCCTGACTTGTTCAGCTCCCTATCAACTCGTGAGCCGTATGCGGGCGAGCTTTGTAGCGATTGGCGCACTTGTGGGTCGTTGCGGTGACGCAAAAATGTCTATGCCAGGCGGTTGTGCGTTTGGCCCTCGCCCGGTAGACCGTCACATCAAAGCCTTTAGAGCCCTCGGTGCCGAAGTCCTCGAGCAAGACGGTGACTTTATCGTGCGTCGTGAAAAACCTCTAGAGGGCCGCGTGGTTTTTGAAGCTCCAACGGTGGGTGGTACACAAAATATTTTATTAGCAAGTGCCATGGGAGAGGGCACTGTCATTATTGAAAATGCTGCGCTCGAGCCTGAAATTCCTGACCTTGCTAACATGCTTAACGAAATGGGCGCGAATATCACTGGTGCTGGCACCTCTACCATTATCGTGCAAGGTGTGCCCTACCTTAAAGGCATTACCTATCGTCCCATTCCAGACCGCATCGAGGCTGGAACGTTCATGTTGGCTATTGCAGCAACTCGTGGTAAAGCGAAACTACTGGGTGTTGAAAGTGCACACATGAGCGCGACGATGGATAAACTGCAAGAAGCAGGTGTGCGCTTTCAGGAAGATGGCACGACACTCATTGTAGATGCCACGTCAGCTCTCAAACCTGTAGATATGGTTGCACTCGAGTATCCAGGCATTGCCACCGATTTGCAAGCTCCGTTTGGTGCATTTTTGTCTACGGTTGAAGGGGTAAGCTACGTTGAAGACCACGTTTATCCTGACCGCTTTACTCACCTTGAAGAACTCAAACATACGGGTGCAAATTTTGAACTCGTCGAGCGGACGCTCAACATTCAAGGCAGACAGTTGCGCGGTGCAAAAATGCAAGCTGCTGATATTCGTGCGGGTGGTGCGCTCATCGTTGCCGCACTTGCTGCCAAAGGTACATCCGTGATTACAGGGTTACAGTTTATTGATCGCGGTTATGAAAATATTGCGGGGCGTTTGCGTGGTTTAGGTGCAGATATTCACCGCAGTGAAGTTGCGCTGGTGAGTACAGGTACGTACGGCGATTAACGATTAATAGAATTGGAACGAGAAAAATAAGGAAAAAGGTTACACCAACTGGCGAGAGTGTGTCTATGGTTTAAGTGCCCCTAGGTTTAGGTGTCTCTTAAGCTTAGACTGCAGGAGTAAGTAAGAAACCTTATCTAAAACACTGTTGCCAAGAAAGATTTTAAGTCTTTCGCTTTTAGCTTTTGCCCTTTTGCTTTTAGCCTTTCCTATCTGCATTTTTCTATCGTCTATCGTCTATTGTCTATTCATCCTTTTTGTCTTCTTCACGCTTGCGTTGGCTCTTCTAAATGTGCTTTAATAGACAAGCTGTTTAGATTTTAAGGAGGAATTCCCTTACATGGACGAGAAATTAACCCAGGCTGGTAGCCCTGCCCCAGCCGCCGACGAAGCGTTATCCCCCACGTCTTCACAAGCCCCCGTTACGAGCACCGAGCAGGGTGTAGGTGCCAGTACGGCAGAAACCAACTTTTCAGAGATGACTATGGAAGATGTTATGGCTGCAAGTGACGAGCAACTTGCTCGCCCACCTGTTCACCGTGGCATGATGGTCAACGGCACCGTGATTATGCTGGCGCAGGCTGGCATTATGGTTGATGTAGGTGCAAAGATTGAGGGTTTACTTCCTTACAACCAAGTCTTTGATACCGAAGTCACACCCGAGGAAGCCTCCAAAACTTACAAGCCTGGCGATGAGATTTCTGTGTATGTTGTACGTGCTGACCTGCCCAACAACACAATTATTCTCTCGAAAAAACGTGCTGACCAAGACCGCGCCTGGACCCTCCTCCAGGACATTTTTGATAAGAAGGCTGCGGTAGAAGTAGACATTATCGAAAAAGTGCGTGGTGGCTTAGTTGCTAACATGGGCGTTCGGGCCTTTTTGCCAGCGAGCCAAGTAGACGTGCGCCGCATCAATGATTTAACACCTTACGTAGGGAAACGCCTCAAAGTTAAGATCATTGAACTTAATCGTAAACGCAACCGCGTTATTGTTTCACACCGTGATATTGCCGAAGCTGAAACGGCTGAGAAAAAAGCCGAGACCATGCAAAAGCTTCAGCCAGGTGCTGTTCTCGAGGGCGAAGTTGTCGAAATCACCGACTTCGGTGCTTTTGTCAACTTGGGTGGTGTAGACGGTCTCGTTCACCGTAGTGAGATTGGCTTTGGACGTTTTGGTCACCCCCGTGAAGTTCTTAAGCTCGGCGACAAGGTCAAAGTTGAAGTTTTAGATATGGATATGGAAAAAGACCGCATCAACCTCTCCATGAAAAAACTTATGACGGATCCTTGGGCGAAGGCTGTTGAAACTTACCAAATTGGCCAGCGTGTTTCAGGTAAAGTCACAAACCTTACTCCCTTTGGTGCCTTTATTGAAATTGAGGCTGGACTCGAGGGTCTCATCCATGTTTCTGAAATGAGCTGGACGAAGCGCATTCGCCATCCTAAGGAAATGCTGAAAGAAGGCGATACCGTCGAGGCGATGGTACTTAAGATTGACACTGAGAACAAGCGCATCTCGCTTGGTTTACGTCAGACTCAGCCTGATCCCTGGAGCAGTCTACCTGACCGTTATCCACCTGGTACAGAAGTCACTGGCCCCATCACGGGCATCACCGAGTTTGGTGTCTTTATGCAAATTGAAGAAGGCATCGAAGGTCTTGTTCATATCAGTGAACTTGCCCACGAGCGCATTGACAGTATTGCCGAGCAATTTAAGAAAGGTGATGAAGTCAAAGCCGTCATTCTCAATATTGATCCTGTCGAACAACGCGCGAGTTTGTCTCGTAAACGCCTCATTCCTTACACCGGTCCAGCCCGCGATGAAAATGCTGAAGAAAGCGGACGTGACTATAACCGCCGCGATAATAATCGTCGCGATAACCGTGAGGGCAGTGGTGGACGCAGAGGTGGTGGCCGTCGTAATCAAGTTATTGATTATGATTACAGCTACGCTGCAACCGATTCGGGTGGCAAAACCACTACGAAGCTTGGCGATGTTTACGCTGACCTCTTTGCACAATTTGGTCTCGCCGCTGATGCCCCTAAAGCGGAAGCAAAACCAGACAAACCCAAAGAGCCTAAGCCAGAAACACCCAAAGTTGCTGCTCCACCTAAAGCTGAGGAGGCTCCTGTGGATCCGGCCAATGCCATTGACGCAGCCGAAGCTGCTGCTCTACTCACTGCAGCCTTCCGTGAAGGTAAACGTCCCGTAACGCAAACAGAAACTGCTGAAACTACAGTCGCAGATACAGCAGTTGCAGAAGAGAAACCTGCTGAAGAAGAGAAGACAGAAGCTTAGTTGTTTTTGAAGATAATAGAAATCCCGCGTCACAGCGGGATTTTTTAATTGACGTGACATAAGCCTGTTCAAGTCAATACTGTGGAGAAACACTGTTGCAAAGAGCTAAAAATCAAAATGCCAAGGCATAGCGGTAAAACTGCTCATCACGTCTATACCCTACTTTTTCATAAAGTTTCTGCCCTGTGAAGTTATCTACTGCTGTACGTAACCAAATGCGTTTGGCTCCATCTGCTTTGCCAAAGTCAGTCGCGTGATTTAGTAACGCCTCACCTCCACCTTTTTGTCTTGCGTCTGATCGAGTAAATGAATCATTGAGTAACCAGACATGACCCAGGGCTACTGTCGTCCAGTGGTGGTAGAGCAAGGTAAAGCCTAACGTAGCATCACCTTCAAACGCCATTAACAACAACGCACTCGCTACGGCTTAAACGCTCTTTGATATAAGCGCGAACCTTGTCGAGATCAGAAGGTTGTTTATAGAACTGCCTATAGGCATCTACAAGCGGAACAAGTTGTTCTAAATGGTCTAAGGATGCTTCGAGTAATCTCCATATGAATTAACCTTTCCGTGTCATATAAAGGGAGAGACACAGTTTCCATCTAAGCTGGGTTAAACGTAAGAGAGGAGGAGCGACGAAATTGTCAAAGGCGAAAAGCCACACGAAATGCAACTCGTCACTCCTCTAATACGTTGCGGAGCCACCATAA
>JBOFGY010000171.1:0-31313 GCA_051649365.1 Trueperaceae bacterium | reverse complement strand
TAGGTTGGTTTGGTGGTATGTCCACCGTGTTTTTTAGCGTGATGTTAGGGGGGGTGGGGTCTTATCTTATTCGTTACCACACGCTAAACCGAAAACAGCTTTGGGCTTCTATTGTCGGGTTTACGTTACTCGGTGTGGCTCTTGCTGCCATCGGTGGCGACTTGGCCGGGTTTTACTTTTTGGGCATGTTAGCGTTGGGCTTTGTCATGGTTTACATACGCCAGCGCAAGCACTGGTGGGCGGTTATTCCTGGGGGTGTGCTACTCACACTGTCGTTTATCGTTGCTCTAGAAGAACTTTTACCAAGGTGGGATGAAGGCACCTTTTTCTTTGCAGGTTTAGCAGCGACCTTTGCTTATTTATTTACCTATGAGCGGCAGCGTTGGGCCATCTTTCCCGCACTCGCTTTGTTGTTTGTGGGTTTGCTGAATCTAAGTTTTGCAGGCGGCTGGGTTTTCCCAGCACTGCTCATTGCTGCCGGTGTGTATGCGCTTTATCGCCAGAAGCTAGAAAGTAGTGACACTCCAGTAGCAGCTACCACCACGCCTACCGCACTTGTAAAAACAGAACCTGTTGTTCTTGATAGTACGCTCGAGCCCACGACTGTAGATGACGCAATGGCTGCCAAGGAGGTGTATGCACGCACCTTAGAAGTGAGAGCTAAGCAGGATGAAGAAAAATAGAAAAAAGAAGTCTCCCCAAACTTGGTTGGGACACACCCATCTTGCTATCAGGAAAAATCAAGATTGCTTCGTGGCTGTATTAACAGTGTGCTAAATGAACTATAAACACAAGACAAACCTAGACTCGCAATAACAAGTGATTCGTCATTGCGAGTCTCAGCGTAGGAATTGCAAACCCTTCCCGAAGCCAAGCACTAGTGAAACCGCGCAGCAATCCTGCTTTTTTCTCGTCTACAGCGGAATGCTTAACTGCTGACATGGTGAATTGTTGAACAGTCGAAACGCTAAAATGCTAACGAGTTTTCCTCGAGGTGATATGGTAAGAATCGTGCGGAGTTTAGAGCTGCTCCGCTGTTCCATATGGCGCATTCCACGACAAATCTTAAAACCGCAAACCGCAATTTTTGGTACGGCGTTTTCAATGGCATTCTTATCAATGTTTCGGAGACCTTTTTCAGCAGTGGTTTAGTGCTAGCTCCGTTTTTGGCTGCTTTGGGTGCGTCACCTATTGTGATTGGTTTGGTGCCAGCTTTGCGTGTGGGCGGTTGGTTTTTGCCGCAACTATTGGTTGCACAACGTCTAGCGAGTGAGCCCTATAAACTGCCCTCGTATCGGCGTATTGCTTGGGTGCGGGGTTTAGCGTTTTTCCTCTTGAGTGTGGCAACTTTTGTTATTCCAAATTATCAGGTTTTGGTTGTTACTATTATTGTTCTGCTTACCGTTGTGGCCTTCAGTGGTGGCGTGTCGGGAGTTGCTTTTACCGATGTGACCGCGAAAATTGTGCCACATAGCCGTCTTGGTACCTTTTGGGTGCTGCGTAATGCAGGTGGCGGTTTATTGGCTCTTGGTGGCGGTTTGTTGTTGCGTTGGGTTCTCTCGAGCGAGATACCCTTTCCTTATAACTTTGGAATTTTGTTGACCATTGGCACGGCGTTAGCAGCAGTTGCGTATTGGATTTTTGGACTCATTGACGAACCGCCAGGTAAACCTTCAACCAAAGCATCGTTGGGGCAAACCATCAAAAATATCCCGCAGTTGTTGCGAGAGCACTCGAGCTTCCGTCGTTATTTGCGGGTGCGTTCTCTTGTTCTTATTGCACTTCTTGCAGACCCCTTTTATGCTATTTATGCCCAACAACGCTTGAGAGCCCCTGAGAGTGAACTCGGCACATTTATCATTGTTACCACGCTCGCCTCTATTATCGCCAATTTCGCTTTTCGTCGGCCCGCAAATCAAGGACGGAATGTGTTGGTATTGCAAATCGGTATGGGCTTCTTAGTGCTTGCTTCATTGCTTGCACTCTTTGCCCCGAGTTGGCAGTGGATCAATGCTGTGCTCGTTGCTTCAGCTACCGGGCAAGCTGCAGTGAATATTTCCGTTTGGAATTTACTCTTTGCGGTTGCACCTGACGCAGAGAGGGCGATGTATACGGGTGTCACCAACACACTCATGGCCTTACCGAGCTTTGCCCCCATTTTAGCGGGGGTTATTGTGACGTTCCTTGGGTATCCAGGAATTTTTATCGTAGCCTTAACGAGTGGCGTAGTTGCGTTAGCCTTTTCTTTCCGTTTCGCCGACCTTAAGGCCTTAGATAGTAGATTGGCTCGCGGGTGATCCTGTGAAATCTCAACATGATATAAAACCGCAACGTGATTGGGTGGATTATAGTGCTGAAACGAAGGTCTCGAGTCGCCCTTTGTTGCGCTATGTGTGGTTGTTGCTCGGATTTCTCTTTACAGGGTTAGGCTTTTTAGGCTATATATTGCCAGGGTTACCAGGCACGGTTTTTATTTTGATTGCTGTGTATTTTTTTGCGCGTAGCAGCCCACGTTTTTACAACTGGCTTCTGAATCATCCCTGGTTTGGTGAATTGATTCGAGATTGGCGTGGGGGCAAAGGCTTATCGTTTAGAGCAAAAATTACGGCAATGAGTGTGATTGCACTAACGATGATAACAAGCTATTTGACGATTCCAAATATATGGCTCAAAACACTCGCGCTCGTTTGTGCGGCAGGTGTCATTGTGTATTTGTGGACGAGGCGGACGAAGCGATAGCTGAAGGCAGAGGTTCTTGTAGTCTTACGCTTTAGTTAGTTAAGAATGACGAGTGACAGCTTCACAGGCCCAATGCTATAAACATCTTCACTGGCAACAAGCCCGATGGTAACGGGGCCGCTCATGCGCTGGAGTTGATTGCTAAAGGTTTCAGGAGAGAGACTCGAGCCATCTGCACTTGTCGAAGCGTCATAGACATCATCAGCAAGACCTAAGCTCAAAAGTTTATTATTTGCGTCGCGTAAGAGTTCACGAACTTTGGTGCTGACCTCGTTGCTCGTCACCGGTAAAAGTTCTGAACCCAAATGAATGCGTTGACTAATGAGGAGCTGACCGCGACTTAATAGTTTTTGGTTCTCGCTTGCTTCGACACTCACAGACACAGGCACAGTGCCAAATTGGTTATAGGGTGAGCGCAAAGTAACAAGGTCAGAGCCAGGTGTTTCAGCAATGGCCTCAACCAAGATATTGAAATCATCGCTGCCAAGTTCGACGGGGCCAGCACCACGGCGCGCTGTTTTGTCGCTGGCTGCGGTGACAAGCTGCGTAATATCATTACGGATTTGTGCGGGGTCTTGACTCGTAATGACACCGTTGTGAACCACCGCGTTAATGCCGTAGGTAAGGTCACCACTGTTAGTCGCGCGGATTTGCTCGTTGACACGCTCGAGTTCACCGGCTTGATCCTCGAGCCGTTCATTAAGACTTGAGATTTGTCCTCCGAGTTCTTGCACTTGAGTTCTTTGCGCTTCAATTTCTTCTGTGAGTGTGGTGTTGGCCGTCTTGAGTTCAGAGTTAGCTGTATTAAGGGTTGTGCTTTCACTAAGAAGTTGTTGATTGCGCTCGGCAAGATCGGTATTTTGCGAATCGAGTTCACTGGCTTGCGTTTTTAAGTTAATGAGTGCGTCGTTTAAGTTATCTCTCGTTAGCTCGAGCTCTTCGAGTTGAGCTTTGGCGTTATTGCGCTCTTGTATGGCAGTTTCGCGCTCGGTTTGCGCGCTTGTTAAATCTTTTTGTGCCTTAGTAAACGCGGTTTGGGCCAGCTCGAGCTGCGTTTGCGCGTTGGCAAGAGCTGTGGTTTTTGTCTCGAGCTCGGCATTTTTAGTGTCGAGGTTTGTTTGTACCGTTTGGATTTGTGTACTTAGATTGGCAATTTGTTCTTTCGCTTGTGCGGCGGCAATTTTGGCTTGTTCTGCTTCGGCTAAAGCATTTTCCCGTTGTTCGTTGGCAGTGGCTAACTCATCTTGTGTGTTGGCAAAATCTGCTCTGGCTTTTTCCAAATCTGTTGTTGCAGTAGTAAGTTGACTTTGTAAAGTGCCAAGGGTGGTTTGCAGCTCATTCGCTTTGCCTTCGAGGTCGCTGCGCTGGGTCTCGAGCGTACGAATATCTGTACGAGCTTGGTCACGTTCTTTTACAGCTTCGTCCCTTTGGCCTTCGGCGGTGGCAATAATTTTTCTGGCAGACTCGAGTTCTTGTTTGGTTGCCGTGACTTGACTATCTAAAGCTGCCATTTGCTCTTTAAGATTTTTTTCTTGTTCTGTAAGCTCTGCAATCTGCTGGGTTTTAGCTCCCGCTGTAAAAATCGTATTGACCGCACCACGAAAGACGAGGGCAGAAATGCCTAAGGTGACAAGGGCAATCGCAATACCTGCACCAATACCGATAATCTGTCCCGTGCGTTTTGGGCGCGTGCCGAACAAGCTGAGACGTTTTTTGCCGATGTAAGTACCCAGCAAATCGCCAACATAAGCAATCACACCCGAGATAACCACGAGCGAAGCAATAAGCGCGATAACATCCGTCATAAAAAAGTAAAAAGTCAAAGGTAAAATTTAGAACTTCTTTCCCTTCTCCTTCTTCCTTCCTCCTTTGTGCTTACACCTTAGATTTGAAATTCATTACCAAGATAATACTGGCGTACGGTCTCGTCATTAGAAAAGTCAGTGGGACTTCCTGAAAACTGCACCTTGCCATCAAACATAAGGTAAACCCTATCGGCAATGGCGAGTGTTTCCCGAACGCTGTGGTCGGTGAGTAAAACACCTAAGCCACGCCGCGTTTTAAGGTCGGCGATGAGAAGCTGGATTTCTCGAATACTTTTTGGGTCTACGCCAGTGAAGGGTTCATCGAGGAGAATAAACGAGGGGTCTATAGTAAGACTGCGGGCAATCTCGAGCCTGCGCCGTTCACCCCCAGAAAGTGTATTGGCCATGTTATTGGCGAGGTGGGACAAGTGAAATTCTGCAAGGAGTTCGTCGGCACGGTGGTGCTGTTCGCTGCGACTCAGGTTTTGAAATTCCAAAATCGCCATGAGATTATCTTTGACACTAAGCTTACGAAACGCACTAGGTTCTTGGGCGAGGTAGCCCAGCCCAGCTTTAGCACGTTTATGCATGGGCCATTTGGTGATGTCTTGTCCACCAAGTTGAATTTGGCCTTCATTAGGTTTGATAAAACCTACCATCATGTAAAAGCTCGTGGTTTTACCCGCGCCGTTTGGACCGAGCATCGCCACAATTTCGCCGGTGTTGAGTTCAACATTTACACCTTTTACAACATTGCGCCCACCGTAGCGTTTCATAAGGCCACTCGCCCGCAGGGTCTTGACGCTCGAGCCCGTCGGCATGGTGATAGCATTTGCAGCAGTCATATTTAGCGCAGTTGTATCTGGGGTAGCAACATCGGAGGTGTTCATCGTCATAGCGAGAAGTTTATCACAAAAGATGAGTAAGAGGAGTGAAGTGTGTAAATGAGGTTTTCATAGGTTAAGATAACTTTATGACAACCCATACCATCCATGTTGGCACTGAACGCCGTGAACTGCCCATTGTAAACGTAGGTCCGGTATCTGTTGCCCTCCTGAATCTACTCGGAGATACCAAACTTACCGAAGCAGCCGCAGACGAACTCGTAAAGAAAATGCCCCAAGCGATTGATACTTTTGTTACGCCCGAAGTCAAAGCTGTACCGCTCGCGCACGCCATGAGTGTACGCACAGGAATTCCGTATGTTGTGGCGAGAAAAACCGAAAAACCTTATATGGTGGGCTCCGTAAAGCGAGAAGTTCTATCTATTACGACAGGCAAACCACAACTGCTCGTGATTGATGGTGCAGACATTCCGAGCATTAAAGACAAACGCATTGGCATTATTGATGATGTTGTGAGTACGGGTGGCACACTGAACAGCCTTACCGATTTGCTCACCGAGATTGGTGGTAAGGTGGCTGCAACACTTGTAGTTTTTACTGAAGGTGATAAACGCAAGGATGTAATTTCGCTCGGTCACTTGCCGCTTTATCCAAAGGAAGCGGGATTGTAGGAAGTTAAAAAAGCTAGATGTAAGACGTTAGATGTAAACACAACGTTTCACGTCTTACGCTTTTACCTCTTCCTGTCATTCTCGAGTAGTTCAATCACCGCCCCAACTTTTTTCGGTTCCATCAAAATACGTGTAGCGTCCGCCGGTGTATTCACCTGTTTGAACGAGCTCGAGTCCATGTTTAGAAAGCGTTGCAATACGCTGCTGCATACCTTGAATCTCTACAGCAATATGATGCAAGCTTGGCCCGTGGTTTTTGAGCTGGTCATGCCAGGTGCTAGGTTCACCAATGGGTTCGATAAGCTCGAGGGTGACTTGCCCCATTGGAAAAAATGCGAGCTTGGCCCTCGCAGTCGCGGTAGTGGCTTCACCTTTGTAACGGGTTTGAGTTTTGTCAAGTGTATCGGTGATCATAATATTAGGTTTGGGAACATTTAATAATGCCGACCATTATTCGGTGGCAGCCTTCAATATTCGGAACGATGAGAGCAACTTGTGTGAGCGTCGAAGAACCGAGAGTGTTTGGGGAAGTGTCGGGCATGGAAACCTTTCTTTGAACTGGGATTGTTGTAGCCTCATACCGATAAGGGCAGGAGGTAGGAGGCTTAAAATCTTTTCAGCTTTGCCTTCTGCTTTTTAGACCTTTGCCGCCTTCACTCATTATCCTCGAGTAACTCGAGCACGGTGCCAAAATGCGCCGTGCCATCCAAATAGGCGTAACGTCCTTGTTGGTGTTTGCCACTTTGAATGACTGACCAACCCTCTTAAGCGAACGTCTCGAGGCGTTTGTCCATATCAGCCACTTTAATGGCAACATGATGTAAGCCCTGCCCGCACGTGAGCAATTGTTCTTGCCAAATACTTAGGACCATCTAGGGGTTCAATAAGTTCTAAAATAAGTTGCCGCAAATGAAAAAAAGCAATGCGTGCTCGGCCTTTTGTGGGTTCACCCAAGTAGTGTGTTCCTGCCTGTTCTTCGGGTAGTGAAACGTAAATCTCAGGTACGGGTACACCTAACAGGGCGGCCCAATTCTCAGCAACGTCTTCGATGGTGTAAACGACGATAGCGAGTTGGGCAATATTGCCCCCACCAAAACGCGACAAAGCTTTTTGCTTTTTACTGGAAATTTTTTGTGGCTTTGCCACTGTGGTTTCTGCATTTGTGCGTTTCTGTATTTTGTTGTCTTTGTTTGTTCTGTTGTCTTTGTTTGTTTTGTTGGCCTTCGCTAGGCTTGGCTCAGGTAACGCGGGTGCAAGTTTGATTTTGGAAGCCATGAAATTTAGTCTAACCTGTGCTTGGGCATTCCAACCTAAAGAAGCTGTAACATAAAGTTAGAACCAAGATGGCAGCTAGTGAGTTTTGGATATACTTAACCTTTATAAAAATCATCAAACTATTGACTAGAGAATGAACGCTGGGCCAAATCCGCAAAAGTTTCTTCCAAAGAAACCTGAGTGCATTTCTCACACTTCCTTTAGGAAAAATCGTGTATATTATCTCTCGTGGGTTAAGCTCTTTCATAGCTCTACCCTCTACACTCAACGACCTACCTTTTCCCAAAGGTAGGTTTTTCTATGGCAGTGTTAACCTGTTAACTAACGCGTGTACGAACATATTGGGAATCAGTGCTAGCTAGGTTCGGCTTTAGCTCTTTGGGCTGCCTGTGCTAACAAGAGTCCCTATTTCATCACTTCTTCCTTAACCTTTTATAAAATCCGTAACTTCAAAAAGAGAACAAATCCAACAAACATTGCCAGTACTTCACTCCTTTCTAATGTGAGTTCATGGAGCTTGCAACTATGAAGTTTACCTCTCCTAGATAACAATGTAAGGCGGTATGTTAGTGACCTATGCTACACATGAAGCCCAACTGGAATCAAGAGCGACGAGTGTTTAGAAGTCGGGTTGTTCAGTTTCTGCTGCTTATCGTTCTTCAGCTCGTGGGGCTTTATACTCTACCTACCTGGGTGTTTATCACGATGTTGGTTTATGGTGGACTCGTCACACTTGGTAATGCCTGGGCGATACATCGTTCTTGGGGGCCCTTACCTACCGTCAACTTTTTTAGTGATCAACTTTTTACACTTTTTATCTTAAGTAGCTCGAGTGCTGGGTCAGGTCCCTTCGTGTTTTTGATTTACTTGCACGTTATGAGCGTCATCATTTTTACAGGGCAGCGCAGGGCCATCGTCCTCGTTTCCGTGCTGCAAACTTTCGTGTTAGGCTTGGCGACGCTGTTGTCACAGTTTGGTGCGTCACCTGCGCCGTGGCGCAGTTTTGCGTTTCACTGTGTGGGTTTGTTTATTATTAATCTCTTTGCGATTCGTGTCGCAGAAGATTTACACCAAGAAGCTCAAACCGATCCGCTGACCCACGCCCTCAATCGTCGTTCCGGTTTTGCGAGGCTCGAGCAGTGGCTCAGCGTCGGTAATCCGTTTAGTCTCCTCGTTCTCGATATGAAACGTTTCAAACATATTAACGATACTTACGGTCACAGTGTCGGCGATGAAGTGCTACAAACCGTAACGCGACGGTTAAAAGACAGCGTGCGGGAAGATGATTTGGTGATACGGCATGGTGGCGATGAGTTTTTGATCGCTACCGCTGGAGCTGTCAAGCCAATGTTGGAACGTTTGCAGGCTTCCTTCGCAGAGGCTGTGCAAACAAGTCGGGGGCCGTTAACCATCGCTGTAGATATCGGTGCAGCTCAGTATCCCAATGAAGCTGCCACGTTAGCAGATCTCATGGCCTTAGCAGATAAAAATATGTATAAGTCCAAATCAAAACGTGCGCATTCGGGGTCTCAGTACGAAGGAATTCTAGACCTCGCACTCTTTCAGGAAAATCAGCAACCATCTGCAAGACATACACCTGTCCCCGAAGTGAGCGAGGTTATACGCGACTCGAGATTCTAAGCGTTTATCTTTCTTAAGGATTATCAGAGGATGGTACGGGAACATTGGCAACCATAATCATGCGGTTGCCTTGCTGCTCGAGCTTAACATCATATTCACTTTCATTGGCTGGAAAATACTTGCGAATAACGCCCATGAGTTCTTTTTTAAGCGATTCCATTTGCCCTGGAGCCAGCCCCGAGCGGTCATAGGACAATACCAGTTTGAGGCGGTCTTTAAGTTCATCTTTGCTTTTTTTGCGTCCAAAAAAGTTAAACATAATTAGCTGCCTCCAAAGAGTCTACGCAGTCCCGCAAAGAAGCCTTTGGGGGCATCGAGGGGTGGAAACGGTACGTCTTGACCACGAATGCGCTCGGCAATATCGCGGAAGGCTTGTCCTGCTTTCGAGGAAGGATCGAGACTTGCAGGGCTACCAATATTGGTTGAAACCAAGATTTTTTCGTCTTCGGGAACAATACCGATGAGGTCTATACCTAAAATTTCCAGAACATCGTTGACCTCGAGCATGTCACCTTTTTTAACCATTTCAGGGCGCAAGCGGTTGATGATAAGTTTTGTTTCGTGAATCTCTCGAGCCTCGAGTAAGCCAATAATGCGGTCTGCATCCCGTACCGAGGACACCTCAGGATTCACCACGACGAGCCCACCTTGGGCAGCACTTGCTGCGGTTTGAAAGCCCGACTCAATGCCTGCGGGTGAATCAATGAGCACGCGGTCAAAGCCGCCGTCTAAAAGAGCTGCAACGCTTTCTTTCATTCGCGCTTCAGACAACGCGGATTTATCTCGTGTTTGTGAAGCGGCAATGAGGAACAAACTTTCCACACGCTTATCCCGAATAAGGGCCTGTTGCAGTTTGCATCTACCCTCAAAAACATCAATGAGGTCAAAAACCACGCGGCCTTCTAAACCCATCACGACATCGAGATTTCTAAGCCCGACATCGGTATCAATCACGACAACTTTTTCACCTGCTTGTGCGAGGGCTGCACCGACATTAGCCGTGGTGGTTGTTTTACCCACGCCCCCTTTACCTGACGTTACAACAATGGCTCTGGCATTCACTTCTGTGCCTCCATCTCTCTCTGAACTAAAACTAACGCCTCTTTTAAGTACGTTAAAAGCAACTATAACAGGCTGTAGCCTGAGTGGTACAGGGTGCAAAAGATGAAAAAATTCTCATATCGGCAAAATAAAAAGAGAAGGTAGAAGGCTAGTGTTCGTCTGTCTGCCTTCTACCTTCTCTTTTTATTCATTTGCGAGTCGAAAAACTGAACTGGACTCTAGAAGCCGTCTCAAAAGTCATTTTGATGCAGAATTCGCTAAGGATAAGGAATAATGTTTCAAAATTGTCTCAGCTATTTGGAAGGACATTTCATAGTTATGACTTTTGAGATAGGCTCTAGTGTGAAAATCGCACAAACGCCTCTACTGACTCAAGCTGCCGATAATCGAGAACATTGGTAAGAACATACCCGCGACGATAAAGCCAACGATGACACCGAGGAAGACAATCATGGCGGGCTCGAGGGCGGCGGTGAGACCGTCTACGGCCTCGTCTACTTCACGTTCATAGAAGCTCGAGATTTTTTCTAACATCGCGTCTAAGGCACCTGTCTCTTCACCGATGGCGACCATCGAAGTGACAAGAGGTGGGAACACGTGCGGATACTTGCCAATCGTTTGGCTGATTTGTTCACCGCGCTGGACAGCTTCTTTGGTTTCATCGAGAACGTCTTCAACAATGACGTTGCCTGCCGTGCCTTTGGTGATTTCGATGGACTCGATAATGTTCACACCTGATTTAAGGAGAAGACCGAAGGTGCTCGAGAAACTCGCAATCGCCGTTTTGCGAACCAAGTTACTGATAATTGGTGCTTTGAGCAAAAAGCCGTCAATAACGTGGCGACCTCTGTCAGTGCGATAAGCAAATACAATAGCAGCAATAGCAATGCCGATAATACCAATAAGCAAGTACCACTGATAACGCAAAAAGTCGGAGATACCAATAAGAATACGGGTAATAAGTGGCAACTCACCGCCAAGCTGATCGAGAATGCCTGCAAACTGTGGCACGATGCCAGTAAGCAAAAACCACGTCACGGCAAGTGCAATAAACAAAACTACCGACGGATAGGTCATCGCGGTGCGAATTTTACCTTGCAGGGCTTGTTGTTTTTCTTGGAAGACTGCAATACGGTCGAGAATGCCGTCAAGGTTACCTGAGACCTCACCCGCGCGTACTAAGTACACGTAAAGTTTGTTAAAAATGCCTGGAAACTTGGCGAGAGCTTCCGAAAGCGGTAAGCCAGTCTCTACATCTTCACGCACTTGCTTTAGTGCGTCTTTCATGCCCTTTTTCTCGGCTTGTCTTTGCAAAATGGCGAGCGACTGCACGACAGGTAGACCTGCGCTAATCACTGTGGCAAATTGGCGGCTAAACAGCGCGACATCGCGGGTGTTGGGTTTACCACCCACATTGGCCCATTTTGGCAGCAACTCCGAAACGTCTTTATTAACGCCCGTGCCTGGTGCTTTAATTTCGGCGACAAATAAGCCCTTGTCACGCAAAGCAGCAGCGACATCACGTTGCGAGGCAGCTTCCATCGTAGCTTCGATGAGTTTGCCTGCGCGGTCTCTTGCTTTATAGGTATAAACAGCCATGCTTCCTCCTGAGGCCGTAAAGTTCTAGGGTCTAGTATAGGGGGTTTGCGTAAGTGTGTGATGGCAAATTATTAACTTGTGGGGTGCGGGGTGCAGACCGTAGGGTACAGTGTGGGGAATTTCACAAGGTAACCAGAAGCGTGAGGGTAAGCAGAAGCGTGAGATGTAAGGCGTGAGATGTGAAAAGAGTATCCGCATCTTGCGTTTTACGTCTCACTTTTTACCTTTATGACTTGTTCGGGTGTGGCGTACACCTTCACTCGCCGTGTATCGAAAGAATCCTCAATAAGTTGCAAGGGATGAACGAGGGTGGCACTGGGCGACTCGAGCACACCTTCAGGTAAGTGAAAGCCGTAGCCCTTATCGAGGTAGTAACCCTGGGGATTGAGGGCCACACAAGCCACGAACGTCATGCTGAGACTTGGCAAAGTTTGGCAGGTTTCGCCAAGTTTATCTGCACCCGAGATACTCGAGACCTCATCACTTTCTACAGCTCCTGCTTTCAGGAGTTTATAGGCTTTGCCAAATTTGGCGGGTACGATGACATGAATGCCGGCATCTAACAAGGCTTTACGTAGTGCCTTAAGAACATTGTCGGGATAACTGAGAACGGTGTCACCCACCTTGAGAAACGAATGTGTAAGGAGATACTCGAGCAGCAACGTGGCTGCGTCACTCGAGCCTTTAAAGTTTGGGTTGTGACCATAGGGAGGCAAGGGATATGAAGCCGCTCGCTCCTTGATGAGCGTCGTCCAAATTTCGTCCCGAATGTCGCCAGGTTTCACGAAGAGAGTGTATCAGGGTGTGGGGTACGGGGTGCAGGGCACAAGGATTTTTGTTTTACCCGCACCTGTACCCTGTAAACTACGTTATGCCTAGAGAAAGCAAGCTTGCTAAATATCAACGGGCACTCAACATTCTTAAAGAGTTGCACGTGCTTTATCCCGCTGCGACGACAGAGTTAGAACACTCGAGTCCCTTTGAACTTTTAATTTCCACAATTCTCTCTGCACAAGCTACGGATGTGAGCGTCAATGCTGCTGCACCTACACTGTACAAAAAATATCCCGATGCCTCTGCCTTAGCGCAAGCTATGCCTGAGGAAGTCATGCCCTACATCAAAACGATTGGGCTTTACCGCAATAAGGCAAAAAATATTGTGGCGACAGCAAAAGCACTTGTTGAAAAACATAATGGTGAAGTCCCGAATGATTTTGAAGCCATCACGAGCTTGCCTGGAGTAGGACGCAAAACGGCGAACGTCGTGCTATCGAATGCCTTTGGTCGTCCGGCGATTGCCGTGGACACACACGTCGGTCGCTTGGCGCGAAGATTAAAACTAAGCAAGCACGAAAATCCTGACAAAGTCGAGGCAGATTTACAAAAAGTCTTTCCAATGGAAGAATGGATTTTCGCACATCACGCGCTCATTCTTCACGGACGAAGAGTCTGTGATGCCAGAAAGCCAAAGTGTGCTGCGTGCATGCTGAGCGAGATGTGTCCGAGTTCACTCGTTTAGAGTATTTCTACTGAAAGTGTTTCTTCAGGTCACACCGCTTTTACTTACATCCGTCACCGCGAGCCGTTATTGAAGAGAAAGTCAAGATGCACTCCATCTGTCGTAAATGCAGCCGCGAAGCAATCTTGGTTTCCTATCTGTCATTGCGAGCCGTCGTATTAGATATGTCAGATAGTTACGAAGTTAAACGTTAGCGAATCCGCGAAGCAATCTTGTCTTTGCTATTAGGAAGAGATTGCTTCGCGGATTCCGTATTGCTTGACTGCGTAAGATTGTAATGTATTTTTGACGGAGGCTCGCAATGACGAATGAGAAATTCTGACCATTAAACATTTAGCTCAATACAATCCCCGCTTTTTCCGCAGCGTCGCGCAGTATCCCCAAGCTCGAGTCCGCTTCTTCAAGTGTAGACACGTGTTCCAAAATAAGCCAGCTATCGTCTGGCATATTCGGTGCCATGAGGCTGAGCACCTGTGACCAATCGGTGTTGCTCGAGCCCAACGGCCCCAATCCCATATGCACGTGAAAGCCTTCTGCAAGTGCGACATCTTTGATGTGTCCTAAACCGTAATGACCTGCTAAGCCCCTACAGGTTTTCTCGACGCTTTGCTGCGCGTTCCAAACATCACGCACGTCATATAGGCTTGTCACATCTACGTTTACGCGCAGTGCATCGGAGGAAAGTTTTTGCCACAGGGTTAAAAAACTCTCCGGTGAGTTGATAGCTGTTTTGAGATAGGCTTCGATGCTGATTTTAACGTCGTGTTTCTCGGCAAGTTTGAGAAGGGGCTCGAGTTTCTTCGCAATTTTATCTAGAGACGCTGCTTCAAAGTTTCGCAGGTCGGCGGCTCCAAACCCAGAAGGGTGATAGTTGCCGCCGCAAATCACGATGTAAGAACAGCCTGTATCATTGGCCATAGGAATAATCTGCTCGAGTGCGTTTGTCTGCCGCGCTTGTTCGGCCTCATCTGTAGAAAGTGGATTATAACCAAAGGCTCCAATTTGACAGACCTCGAGCCCGCGTTCTTTGAGTGGAGCCAGGGTTTTCTCAACGCCATCTTTTACGAGTTGATCGCTATAGATTGGCACGCCTTTAATGCCATGCTTCACTGCTACATCAAAGGTGTGACTACCCGCTTCGATACCTAGACGTATCGTTTTGCTCACTGTTTTACCTATACTCATCGTTCTACCTGCACTTTCTGTCCACTGCGAATGGATGTGTAAACGGCTTCGGCTAGCGCGACGGCTCTCACGCCGTCACGTAATGTCGCACTCGGTTTTTGTTTGTTTTGTATACAGTTAGCCAAATGTTGAAAGGCTTTGGTATAGCGGGTTTGGTTGAGAGATTCGGGGGGTGCCATAAGGTTTTGTACTTCGTCCGTGCCACGTGTAGCCCACGATAAACTCTCCCACATATGGTCACGTCCTAAAAGCTGTGCCTGTCCTTTTTCTGCCAAGACATTGAGACGTGGATAATTGCTAAAGGCTCCCGTTGCTAATGCGCCTACAGTGAGGGCAGCAATCGCACCACTTTCAAAGCGCAAGGTGAGCGCAGCGATTTCTTCGGAAGGACTGCCTTTATGCTTTGCCCCTTCTGCCATCACGGACACAGGCTCACCGAGTAAATAACTTACCGCGTCAAATAAGTGACACGAGTTCTCGTTAAAAAATCCATTGCCATTTGTTTCATCCCAAAGCCAACCTTCTGCAGCGGGCAGCCAGTCAAACATGTATTCACCGTTGAGGAGCCAAGGATTTCCGAGTGTCGTGTTCAAGAGTTCACGCAGGCGCACAATCGCTGTGTGATAGCGAAAGCTAAAGCCAACCATCACGGTAGCGTCGTGTTGTTCGCAGAGTGTCGTGATTTCTCTCGCTTGCGCTAGAGTTGAAGCAAGTGGTTTTTCTATAAACATCGCCATCTTATTTTTTGCTGCATATTCAATTAAAGGCAAGCGGTGTTTGGGCGAGGTGCAGATGCTAAGCGCATCCAGCTTTTCGTTTTGGAGCAGCTCGAGCCCGTCTTTATAGGTTTTAATGCCAAAGCGTTTGAGGTACTCGGTGTTGCTCGAGCGGTCTGCCACAGCTACGAGTTCAATGTCGTGCATCGTTAACAGGGTTTGCACGTGAAAGTAGCCGAACTTTAAGCCCACAATGCCCATTCGAATAGGCGATTTTTTTTCTGCACTCATACTCTGACCTCCTCGAGCTTGTAATTGGGTAATCGCGTGGTCATTTCGTAGCGTTTTCCTGTGCGTGAGGACTCGAGTGCGCCCCACATCATCTCGGTGACGTGAACACCCCAATCTACATTCATAAGAGGTTCGCGTTTTTCTAGGATGCAGTTGATAAAATGTTGGCTCGACTCGTGATAGTAATTAAACCCACCCGGAATAGGTTTTGGCCAAGAGGCTTTAGAAAAATCACCCAAGGGGTCAAGATAGAACCAACCACGCTCGTCGGTATGAGGCAACAAATCTTTGCGCGTCGAAATGAGCGAAGCCATTTTGCCGTTCATATCCATAATAAGATTGCCTTCACTGCCAAACACCTTAAAGCCACCATCATTGATGCCTTTTGGCATTGGGTGAAAAGGGCGACCAATATGAAAGACACCTGTCCAACCTTCGACCATTTCATAGAGTGAAAAAACATTATCGTCAGATTCCATGGTCACGCGCTCTGTTTTTTTGGCGTTAATAACTTTATCCCAATAGTTGGCTTCGTCAGGGTGCTTGGCACTCTCTAAAAATTCTGTATAGCCGCCGTCGGGTACAATCCAGCGTTCGGGAACAGCAACGTTGGCCATACCCATTACACTTTTGCACGAGCCTAGCAGCGTCACAATTTGATTGGGTGCATAAGGGAAATCAAAAAGCATCCCGCCGCTGTCTTTGGTAAAGAATGCGGTGTTACCATAAGGATTGCCGCCGAGCATCGCGCTGTAGTTTTCACCTGCTGTGGTCGCGTACATAAACCAGTAGGGCAGACCCAGCACACCTCCTAAGATAAGTTTTCGTAAGGTGAGGTAATGCGGATGCAAGGGGGAGTGGTCACTCGGTTCAATAAGTGCGGTGATGTTTGCTTTACGAACCGCTGTTTGAATGTCTCGAGCATCGGCAAGAGTAATCGCCATGGGTTTTTGTAACAGTAAATGCTTGCCCGCCTCAGCCGCAGCTACTGCGAATGTTTTGTGTGTACCTGGTGCGGTCAAAATAAACACAGCGTCAATATCTGCTTTCTCTAACATTTCAAAATAATCTTGATAACCCTCTTTAGCTCCAAAAAGACGCTTGCAGGCTTCGGTGCGTTTGGGCTCGAGGTCGCACACGGCGACAAGCTCGACTTCTTTCATGTTCATAAGGTAGGGGAAATAATAGGCCGTTGCTACCACACCACATCCAACCACACCCACTTTAATTTTTGACATTCACTTCTCCTTTTCGTAATTGAGAAACTATACCGTAATCGCAAGTGTTATAGAGAAATTGTGTATATTTCGTATCAGCAAGGTTGGCTTCAGTCCCTTGCTGATACGTGATTGACGTTTGTGTTTGGCTTGATTTCCTTGTTATCTATAAATTAAAAAATCTCAACAACACACTCAGTTTTTTATGCTTGCTACACTAAATACTATGATAAGACAGACCCAAGACCTCATTATTATCGGGGCGGGACCTATTGGTTTAGAAGCGGCAATTTGCGCCAAACGTGCGGGGCTCGAGTACGTTGTTTTGGAGAAAGGTGCCATTACCCAAGCGATGGTCAATTACCCGACCTACATGCTTTTTTTTACAACCTCAGAACGGCTCGAGGTCGGTGGGCATCCGCTCATCACGAGCATAGATAAACCCACCCGCAAAGAAGCCCTCGACTATTACCGCAAAGTCGTTCATAACGAAAAGCTCGATGTCAAAACCTTTCACGAAGTCACACACCTCAAACGTTTACCCGATGGTTTTGAAGTCACCGCTCACACGGACAAAGGGCAAACAGTTACACTCAAAAGTAGATTTGTGGCTTTAGCGACGGGGTATTTTGACAACCCAAAATATTTGGATATTCCTGGCGAAGATTTGCCCAATGTGAGCCACTACTACACCGAAGGTCATCCCTTTTACAAGCGTAATGTCACGATTGTTGGTGCCGGTAGTAGTGCCGCGGATGCTGCCCTGGATTTATATAAAGCGGGCGCAAACGTCACGATGGTTCATAGGGGCGAAAGTTTTCGCTTTAGCTTAAAGTATTGGATTAAACCCAATCTCGAGAACCGCGTCAAGGAAGGTTCCATTAAGGTGCACTTTAACAGTGTTGTCAAAGAAATCCGTAGTGACGTAGTGATGATTGATAAGGGGGGCGAAATCCTTTCTATTCCAACCGATCAAACGTTTGCACTGACGGGTTATTACGCCTCGACAAAATTACTAGGCCAAGCTGGTGTGAACATCAAGCCTCAAGATTTTTCTGCTCAACTTAATGAAGATACATTTGAAACAAACGTACCAGGTTTCTTCGTGATTGGCTCAGCAGGTTATGGCACACGTACCAGTGATGTATTTATTGAAAATGGCCTCGTGCAAGCGCACAAAGCCGTCGCTGAAATCATTCGACGCTTAGAAACATCCAAAGTCCCTGCATAGGCTTGACGAATAGCGTATATGGGTGTATACTAACTTTTATCAGCGTCCGAAAGGGCGCAATTTTTTTTGCTTAGATTCCTCAAGATTCATCACTGAAAAGGCAAGTTTTTACTTTTCTGATTTTTACTAAAAAACGTAAGTCGTCTTACACCAAGACCAAAAGAATTTGCTATACTTTTTCTACCACAGAAAGGAGGTGGTCCGTATTTTACATAATAAATTGACCAGTGGAGGTGCCCGTCGCGGGTAACCCAACACCTCCGTCTGAGGTACGCTGTCCCAAAAGACAGATGGCGCACCCACAAGATTCAGACGGGCAACCGAACGCTCCCCGAATCCGTGGGGAGCGTTTTTTGTTGTCTCGAGCTATTTTTTTACTATCTCGAACTATCTTGGTATGAAGTCACTAAACACATTAGTGCTAGGAAAACTATAGCCAAAAGTACTCTAAAGGCTGTTGTTTTAGGTTAAACTTCTACGTGGATGCATAATAAACTCTTAGGGGAGGCAGTATTATGATTAAAGGTTTTAGAGATTTCTTAATGCGCGGTAATGTTATTGACCTAGCCGTCGGTGTTATCATGGGTACTGCATTTGGTGCCATTGTTGCTTCGCTAGTGGCTGATATTATTACACCAATTATAGGTCTTATATTCGGTTCTCCAGATTTCTCTGGTATCAGGCTTTTTTCTGATGCGAGTGGGGAAGGTGGTATCGGTATTGGCAATTTTATTAATGCTCTTATTGCATTCCTCTTTACCGCTACAGGGGTTTACTTTTTCATTGTTGTCCCTATGAATCAAATTAAGAAGATGGCCGAAAGTGGAAAAAAACCCGCCGATGCTCCACCCCCCCCTCGTCAAGAAGTGTTACTTGAGGAAATCCGTAACTTACTTGCTAAAGGTCGCTAACGTCTAGATAAACATAAACGGCAGAACGAAAGCTCGAGGTCAGGCTCGAGCTTTTTTAATGTCTTCTTAAAGTTGCTGTTTTCTTACAGCTAGAACCAAAACATGTTTGCTAGGTTGATAGAGTGCCAAAGCACCTTAAAAAAGGCGATCTGCCGACAAAAATTTGTCAACATTGCGGTTTACCCTTTACCTGGCGCAAAAAATGGACCAGGGATTGGGAAAATATTCGTTACTGCTCAGAACGGTGTAAACGTGGAAGCAAAGAGGTGAAGTCAGTGTATGAAATTCAGGGGGGCTGAAAACCTTGAAAGCCTTAATCCTAGCCTTCTGTCTTGGTTTCTCCATGCCTCGAGTTCCAATGAAAAAGCCCCACAAAAAGTGGGGCTTCACATGTCTGTCAACTGCTTATAAAACTTGCATGACGTATTCGTCAGTGGCTTTTTCTAAACCTTTAAGGTCGGCGACATAAACACCGCGCGTACCCGAGAGTGCGCCTTCATTGCGCAGTTCGCCGAGAATGCGGGTGATGGTAACACGGCTGCTGCCGGTAAGGTCAGCGAGGTCTTCGTGGGTGAGGGCAAGGGGCAATTTAATGCCTTTACCACTCTTACTCTTATCCGCATTTTGTCCAAACTGGCGGGCCAAGCGCAAGAAAGTCTTGGTGACACGTGCGCCGACGGGCATTTCAGCTTCATCAATCATTTCGCGGCTGCGGCGGAGTTGGCGAGCCATGCTTTTCACGACATATTCTCTAAGCTTGCGGTCACTCATAGCTTGCTGAGGATCAATAGGGGTAAGGCAAGCATTGTGAACGGCGACAACAGTCTCAACATGGCGGGCATTCTCAAGGGCAGCTAGACCGAGCACATCACCCGGACCGTAAAGGTCTGCGATGCGGTCACGGCCAAGTGAGGTTGGCACAATGGCTTTTAGAACACCGTCATTGACGATGTAAAGCGATACAGCTTCACGGCCTGCTTCGTAGAGGACACTACCAGGGTCTATGGTGCGTGTAGGAAGGGCCAGACCATGCGCGACTTCAGGGGTTTCGCAGTTGACAGGTGTAACTAGATTTTCAAATGTATGTAACATGTCTACCTCTTTCTGTGGGCTTCGTTATGGGAGATGATGTGATGTCTATCCGAAAACCTACCGCTTGGTTCTTCTAAAACTTTTTTCTAAAACTCAGGTTTTAGTGAAAACGTTGTGGCGAAATTACCGAATAAATCATAGGAAAACTCTGCGAAAACCAACGTACCCTACTACAAAAATTATAGCATAAACAGAGAGTCTTTGTCTATGCAATCGCCAATCCTGAGTCTGCCCCTATTGTTGCCCAATGTACCCCCTGTTCCAGCAGAAAACTTCACTCTTTTAGGTGAGTTGCTTGACAGAACCTATAGTTTACCTTAATAATTAAGGATAGTAAAGAGGGGCAGGCGCGTGTCGGTTCAAGGTTTGATAAAAACTGCTGATACTAGTGACTCGACATATAACCCCGGAGGAATTTTCTATGAGACCATTATCTACTGTACAGCAAAAAGTTTTCAATAAACTTCGTGATCATAAACGGCGCACCGGCGATTTGCCAGACCTTTCTTCGTTTGCCCGTGAGCTTGGCATTCATTATGTGTCGTTGAAACAACATATTGAGGCTTTAGCGAAGAAAGGATATCTAACCTTTGAAGGGCGGGGGAGAGGGCGTTCACCGATTGTAGACTTGCCTGCTGAACTCACGGGCATTCCTGTGTTAGGTAGCATTCCTGCTGGGCCTCTCACTGAAGTGGCACAAACAGCCGAAAGCTTTTTACCCCTTTCGGGTTTTCACGAACAACACTTTGCCCTCCGTGTTCAAGGGGACTCCATGGCTGACCTCATTCAAGATGGGGACATTGTTATGTTTGAACAACGCCAACTTGTGCGTTCTGGAGAAATTTGCGCTGTGCGTGTTGAAGGCAGTGAAGTGACCTTAAAATATGTTGATTTCACCAACAAAGACGTTTACACCTTGCGTCCACATAACCTTGTTTATACACCAATAAAAGTAGCTGCAAAAGACCTCGAGATTACTGGTGTATACAAAGGTCTCTTGCGGGGTGAGTTGGCTTGGGCAATTTTGCAAGATAAAAACTAGGGATGAGGAATGGGCAATGAGAAAAAGCATTTTTTAACCATTCCTCCTTCTTCACCCAAGTTTACGGCTGAGTAATTCACGTACTAAGTCTGGTTTTGCTTTGCCCTTGCTTGCTTTCATGACTTCACCGAGGAGTGCGTTAATGGCTTTGGGGTTAGCTTTGACACGCTCGACTAACTCAGGTTGGCTTGAGAGAATTCCATCAATAATTTCCTCGAGTTCTCCCGTATCACTGACTTGCTCGAGTCCCTTATCTCTCACGAGAGTTTCTGGGTTCGTACCTTGCATAACATCTGGGAGTAAGTCTTTAGCGATTTTGCTCGAGATAGTGCCTTTATCCATCAATGTGATTAAACTTCCTAAATGCTCAGGTGTAAGTTTGGACGTATTAAGAGAATCCTGTTTTGCATTCAAATAACCTGCAACATCGGTGTTGAGCCAGTTCGCTACTGTTTGTGCTGCACCGTCATAATTTTTTAGAGTCGCATCAAAGAACGTTGCAAGTTCAGCATCAAACGCGATAATAGTTGCGTCGTAATCGCGCACGCCTGCACTCACGTAACGCCCATATTTTGCGTCGGGGAGTTCGGGTGTTTTGCTGCGAACAGTGTTAAGCCAATCGCTAGAAATTTGCATCATCGGTAAATCAGGGTCAGGGAAATAGCGGTAGTCGGCGGCCTCTTCTTTGGTACGCATGAGATAGGTTTTTTGTCCGCCGTCATCCCAACCGAGGGTAGCTTGTTGAATTTTGCCGCTGTCCTTCAACAGGCGTGATTGGCGTTTATATTCGTACTCGAGGGCCCTGCCCACACTCTTAAACGAGTTTAGATTTTTTACTTCGACTTTCGTGCCAAAGGGTTCACCGGGTTTGCGAACTGAAACGTTCACGTCGGCACGCATTTTGCCTTCTTCAGGATTTGCGTCCGACACGCCGAGGGCCTGCGCGATGGCCCGAACTTTTTGTAAAAACTCGCGTGTCTCTTCAGGTGTTCTAAGGTCGGGTTCAGTTACCATTTCGATAAGCGGCGCACCTGCACGGTTTAGGTCTACTAAGCTGTAGTGAGCATAGGTGGGATGTACCGAGCGACCTGCATCCGCCTCGACGTGGCAGCGCGTAATGCCGATGCGCCGTTCACCCGACAAATCAATATAGCCATTTGAACCTACTGGGCGGTCATACTGGCTGATTTGATAATTCGTGGGTGAGTCTGGGTAAAAATAATGTTTGCGGTGAAACTGTGTGACTTCGGGGACGCTGCAATGCAAAGCCAAGCTAAACATAATGGCTTTGTCAATGGCCTCTCTATTCGCGACAGGAAGACTGCCTGGTAAGCCTAAACACACTGGGCAGACATTGGTGTTGGGTTTTTCGCCAAAACTATCCGAGGAACAACTACAAAAAATTTTGCTTTTGGTTTTCATGGCGAGGTGAATCTCGAGCCCGATGACCATTTCAAATGCGTCAGACATGAGGGGTAGTTTACCGTACTACAGCGAGTGCAGAGGGCTAGGGCTTAAGATGTTTAGTCTTGGCTCTTCGCACCCGCCTTTTGCCTTCTGCGCTGCTTACCCTTGTGCCAATTCTTCCTTGCTAAGCCATGTGGCGACAGGTATGACTGTGTCGGCGGGTTGCGGGCCAGTATCTTTCCAGGCAGATTGGTTCTCGAGGGTCATAGGTGCCGTGAGTTCCATATCCTCAGAGCAGGTGAGCTGGCAAGAGAGACGCGCCTCACCAAGCAAGCTTTTTTCTTGAAGTTTGTCGTACTCGGCTTGGGTCATGACGGTTGGTTCACCCGAGTGAAACGTGACGCGGCAGGTAGTGCATTTGGCATTGCCACCGCAACGGTGACCAATAGTTACCCCAAGTTCTTTAATAGCGAGAACGAGACGTTTATTGCTGGCGAAGGTGCCGTGTTTCCCGTTAACGTTAAGTGTTGGCATAAAGATGCTCCTTTAAGGGTTTATCTAGATAAGGGGTGTCTAGCTGTCTGAAAACGCCAAACTCAGATAGTTAAACATAGATAGTTAAGCATAGATAGTTAAGCATAGAGGTTGAAAAGGACTTTGCATAGGTGGTGTGCTAACATCTTACTTTATAAAGGGTTGGACAGAGCGAAACCACACGCACTATAGAGTAAAACCGCCATGTCCATTCTCAACTCGAAAATTCACGAGTGCGCTATAGTGAGGTTACACATGAGCCAAGCAGTTGTTGTCGAGGTTACCGAAAAACCAGAGATTACATCGCCGCATTCTTTAGAGAGTTTGGCTAGGGCCTTTAACATTTCACCCCGCAAAGTCGAGCTGATGCTCAAGCGGTTACCTGGTGTTGCTACAAAACCTATTAGCGAGCAAGAAGCAGCTGTTGTCATGAGCTATTTCGAGGGTGCAGGGCTGAAAGCTCGAGTAACACCTGCTACAGCTGTGGTTCGTTCTACCCAAGCTCCATCTGCTCCTAGCCAGCCGCCTGCCCCGAGTCGGTCACCTGTACCTGCAAGTGTGCTGCCTCGAGCCTCGAGTTCTGCTAGATCATCTGGAACTGGTCCTGCAATGCCTAAGGTTAGTGAGCCCACCACAAAGCCCAAACCGCTTTTTGAGTCCGCTTTTGCTAAAGCTGAATTGGGCAGTCCACCACCCTCAATTATTCGTCAACAGGACAGCGTAAAGTTGCCCTTTCAAGGGGATGTAGCCGTTGCGAATTTACCACAAGTTGAAACGTCACGCTTGTACCCTACACCAGATTTGCTTCAAGCTCTTGGCGAGTCTGCGTCGTCTATGCCTAAAGCAGATTTACCTAATGCAAAGGTTTTTTTAGATTCTGCCGCGACAGGTCGGAGAACGTCTAGCTCTAATACAGCCAGCTCTAACACCGCAACATTGCCCACACCCCCTGAAGTTTCACCCTTTGCCTCACGACCAGACCACGATGTGTTGCGTACGACGCTGCTCGGTGACGCAGGCACAACCCAAGTAGATAACAGAAAAATTGCTACCTCGGACACGGCAGCTGATGTGTTTACAGGTCTACCTACGGGCATACCCTTAACCAAAACCCGTACCCAGCACTCTGGGCAGGTGAGCTATAAGCTTTTACTCACTGCGGTTGTACCTGCACTTCTTACGTTTGCTGGAACCTTGGCGATGGTTGTTTTAGTGCTTTGGCCTTTTTTAACTCGTGACGCTACGAGTGTGGCCCAGTCAATTCCTGTTGATGTACTTTGGCAACTTCTGGGCAGTGTAGCTGTGCTAAGTTTGGTGCCGCTTTCGCTCGCCTTATTGTTTGCACTTTTAACAATGCGTCCCATTGCCCAACGTATTCGTTATTTGACTGAACAGGCTGATGAAATAAGTCGGGGACAGCTAAGCAAAAGTATTGAGGTGGAAGGCGATGATGAGCTTTCTGGTTTAGCCGAAGCCCTCGAGCGTTTACGTGTGAGTATGCAAGGTGCTCTCGAGCGTTTGCGTCGTCGTCGTTAAAACATGAGGTTGTCGCTAAGACACAAATTAGTACAGGACTTACGTAAAAGCGGTGAGGTAAGTAGAAAAAGGGTGCTGTAACCCCAGTTCTCCGCAGCTAACCCAGCGATTCGTCATCAACTGTGTAAGTCCTGTAGTATTCATTACTTTCTTCTAACTCGTGCTCTACAATTTTTTTAGACCGTTGCCAATTTTTTGTAAACACATCTAAACTTGGAAAGCCAGTAGGTTTCATAATTCTTGCGGGTTTGCCTTCGTGCGCGCAGTTGGGGCAAGTTGTGTTTTGCTCGAGGCTTGCTTCAGAAGGGAACACGTGTTGGCACTTGGCGCACATGACGTGGGGTGTAAGCATAGCCCAGTCTAGCGGTTTTTGGCGCAGGAGGGATACCACGTTTGCGTTAAACTAAAGCCTATGGACATTAGTGTATGTTTGCAATGCTCGAGTAAGAACCGCCTCAAGATTCCGCCCAAGGGTCAACTTCCTGTGTGCGGCAAATGCGGAACAACGCTGCCCTGGCTTGTGAGAGCTACCGATAAATCCTTTACAAGCGAAACAGATGCGGGGGGTTCCCGTGCTTGTAGATTTCTGGGCTGAGTGGTGTGGCCCCTGCCGCATAATCGCACCTGTTTTAGGTTCACAGCCAAATCTTAAGTTTTCCCTTGAGCCACTCTACCGCTAGATTTTCTACTATAGTGATGGTTTTTCTAGTCTGTGTGAGCTGACATCTTTACGGTTTCACACCAACTAAACCTGCTTGTCTCATTCTATTTCTACTGGTACATTTATTATGAATGTAAACTTAATTATGCCTAAAATACCCCTAATAGAATTTGAAAAAGTCTACGCCAAAGACCGCGCGACGTTTCGGGCCTGGCTCGAGCACCACCACACCACCTCCCCTGGCATCTGGCTCGTCTACTACAAAAAGAACTCCGGCCAACCCAGCATCTCTTACCCTGAAGCGGTAAAAGAAGCCCTCTGCTTTGGTTGGATTGACAGCAAAGTGAACAGCCTCGATGACAAGCGTTATATGCAAGTCTTCACGCCGCGCAAACCCAAAAGCGTTTGGTCTGCTCTCAATAAAAAATATATTGCAGAATTACAAGAACAAAAACGCATGACCGCAGCTGGGCTTAAGTGCATCGCAATTGCTAAACAAAACGGCATGTGGGAAAGCCTTGATAAAATTGAAGCCCTAGAAATACCAGATGACTTGGCAAACCTCTTTAGCAAAAACAAAAAAGCCAAAGAAAACTTTGCAACATTTCCACCTTCATCAAAGAAAAATATTTTGCAGTGGATCGCCTCGGCCAAGCGTGGAGAAACGCGGCAAAAGCGGCTCGAGGAAACAGTTACGTTAGCAGCGCAGGGTCTTAAGGCAAATCATTACAGGCAATAGCTGGGGAAAGGTGAGACGTAAACTTGTCGAAGTGATTGTCGAAACCGATGACGAACTTATGGAGCGTTATTTGAGTGGCGAGGACATCGAAAATGAAACCTTGCTCGAGGTGTTCTACCGCGCGGTGCGTCGCAACGAATTAACACCGGTGCTGCTCACGTCAGCAACACAAGTGATAGGTATTAGTTTACTGCTCGAGTTTATGACGCACGGTGTGCGCTTTGTCGAAGACCATGAACCCTTACCTACTGTCCACGGCGAAGCACCAAAACTAGGGAGTGATGGGCCCTTTAGTGCCAGAGTGTTTAAGACAATGATTGACCCGTACATGGGCAAAGTGACGATGCTGCGTGTACTTTCAGGCCATGTAAAAACAGGGGACATATTACAAGATAGCTCGAGTCACTCTGAAACAGATATGGTGAATCCAGAAATCAGGGCCACACACATTTACGTGCCACAGGGCAAAGATTTAAAAGAAGTGCAAGAACTCAAAGCTGGCATGATTGGCGCAGTGACGAAAGCAGAAGCCTTTCAAACCGGTGACACTTTGTGCAGCCGTGAGCAAGTCTTTGAACTCGTTCCCATTCCTTTCCCTGAACCTGTGATGGCCTTGGCATTGTTTCCAAAGACGAGCAGCGATGATGACAAACTAATGGCTGGCTTGCAAAAACTCTTGGATGAAGACCCAACGCTGCGGCTCGAGCGCAACAGCGAAACCCACGAAACTGTGCTCTGGGGCATGGGGCATATTCACTTAGAAGTTGCTTTGCAAAAACTCAAAGACCGCTATCACGTCGAGGTAGAGACAGCGACACCACAAATCACCTACCGCGAAACTATCAAAGGAAAAGGCGACGCACGCTATCGCCATAAAAAACAATCGGGGGGTGCTGGTCAGTTTGCAGAAGTCGCGCTTCGCGTAGAGCCACTAGCTCGCGGTGTGGGGGTTGAGTTTGCAAACGCGGTTGTTGGCGGCACGATTCCCACGCAATTTATTCCAAGCTGTGAAAAAGGTGTGCGTAGTGCTTTAGATAAAGGCATCCTTGGTGGATTTCAAACGGTGGATGTACGCGCCACAGTGTATGACGGCAAAGACCACCCGGTAGACTCAAAAGATATTGCTTTTCAAACGGCAGCCGCACATGCCTTTACCGAAGCCATGCAAAAGGCACAACCTTGTTTACTCGAGCCTGTCGCCTTAGTCAAAGTCTACGTGCCAGACCGTTTTACCAGTGACATCATTAGTGATATGAACTCGAGGCGTGGGCGCATTCTGGGCATGGACACGGAAGGCACGGTGAGCGTCGTGAGCGCGCACGTACCGATGGCAGAACTGCAAAATTACTCGGCGGATTTGCGCTCTAAAACAGGTGGGCGAGGAACGTTTTCGCTCAAGCAAGAGCACTACGCGGAAGTGCCGCAGCATTTGGTAGAGAGGATTTTGGCGGATAGGAAAAAAGCTGCATAATGCTATAAAAGCATAAGAAGAAAAGCTGGTCAGTGGATTATTGACCAGCTTCGTATTTCTTTGGAAAGATAAAATTTAACGCTTAGTGTCTTCGGTTTCCTCTTCGCCATCTAGGTCAAAATCAAGCTCGTCTTCATTATACTCTGTGGGCATTTCACCTTCAGCGACATCTTTGTTAAAGTCATAGTCAAATAGAGGGATAAGTTCGTTATAGTTGTTATTGTCGTTGTATGAATCAACGTCGTTTTTGTGGCGATGCACGTCCGCCAAAATAGCTTGTCTTCTGTAAGAGAATGCTATGCGCATACGTTCAGGTTTGGCACTGCGAATATCATCCCATTCCCAGGAAAATGTTCCTTGCTCTCCTACAACCTTAATAGGGTGCATAGTCCGAACCACACGACCTTGGGGGTCAATATGCCTTTCACCTCTTAAAGCTCTCGCTATCTCATCTTTTGCTTGCTTTTGCATACTTCTAGGGTTGCGTTGATACTTTTTAGTGGCGACTGCCCAATCAGCCACTTTGTCTAAGTTTACTGTTTCAACTCCGAACTCAATCATATACTCATGAACGATTGACTGTAAATATTCTCTTTTTGTCTTTTTCGCCATTCCAATCTCCTATCCTAGATTTTTGAGGGCAAGGTTTTACCCCACCCATCGGTCAAAGCTGTTTCAATTGCTGTATCGCGCACCTTTGCTAATAATTTTCTGTGTGTGCTAAAACTAATTTCCTCCCTATTTTGCAATTGCCCTACAATGATGCCAGGATGAATCTTGATGCGATGTGCAAATTGAATGATGCGTTGTTCTGAGTAGAGTGGAGATACCCTACCAATAAATGACTCGAGTTCTTTTGGATCAATAAGGCTTGCAGAAGCGTTTTTGTTTGCTCGTTTTTCTTTATCACTTAAATCGTTGTCTGTATGCGATTCTAAACTTTCTTTTAAGCCATCATCTATTGAAAGAGCATCCCTGTTTTTAATGTGGTCAAATTCGTGCATTACGGTAAACCAAAAATTGTCTATTCTGTCATGACGAATAGATATTGCAATTACTGGAGAGTTTTCATCTAGCCAAAATGCTGCACCATCTATTTTTGTTTGTGGTAGATGTTCAATAATAACAAATCGAATACCATATTTGGCAAAGATGTGAGCTACACGATGTGTCTCTTTTGCATAAGCTGCAACTTTACGCAGTTCCGTTTCTAATTTAGATAAATCTTTTTCATCATATTTGTTGACAGGAATCGCTTTCGCAATTTGTCGGGCGCGGAAACACCAAGCTCTAATAGCTTTATCATCACTTGGTAATTTTGCGCTTTTTAGATATGCTGCTTGAAAATGTAGGTCGCCTTGTAAGTTGTCTGCTTCAAAAAATTCCTTTAATTCGTTTTCGAGTTCTTGGAAATCTTCGGTTTGACTTATCCAACCACGTTTCTGCATATCCCTTATGGGTGCAAGTTGCATAATTGATGAACGCTTTTCTATATCGGAATTATCATCTTTGAGGGAAGCTAATCTGTATTCATTGTCGAGTCGTAACCACTCCGCAGCTTCATTACCAAATGCGGTTGCGAGTGCTACAGCAGTCTCAGGTGTGATGTTACTTCGACCTGAAATAATATTGTTTATTGATTGACGGGAAAAGCCAGTAATCATTGCTAAATCAGCCTGAGTAAACCCTTTTTCTATAAGTAGTGATTTGATTAAGTCTCCTGGATTCTGAGTTATAAATAAATCTCCCATTTATTAGAAGTATAAAGGTTTACATTAAAGATGTCAAGATGTAATTGACATCTTTACATTGCGAGAGTATGCGATTCTGTTCGCGGTAAATCTTTGTGTTGCACTACGGTGTTTTGAAACCCGCAACTCGCAAATAATTATTCGTCGCTTCATCCGAGGTATAGCGTTTGAGTTTGTTTGGGTCAATCGCTTGCTTTGGTGAATTAAGCGTTTTTTCTATCGCATTTGCCAACGCTTCAGGATTCTCAGTAGGAACGAGTGTGCCATACCCCGAGTTGCCCAGAATTTCTTTCGGGCCGCTTTTGCAATCGGTAGAAACGACAGGCGTGCCCAGTGCCATCGCTTCGATTAAAACAGTTGGCAAGCCCTCGAGCACGCTAGATAACACAAATACACTCGCCCTTTTCATAAACGCATAGGGGTTGCTGTCAAAGCCTGGTAGCTGCACGTCTGCTCCAACGCCAAGTTCTTTCACTAAAGCCTCGAGCTGAGGTCTCAATTCGCCTTCACCCAAAATGACCAGTCTTGCCATTTGTTTTTTTCTAAGGAGTGCAAAAGCGCGAATTAAATTGGGGAAATCTTTTTGCGGTACGAACCTGCCTACACCGAGCAGTACGGGTGGTTGCCCTTCCTGAAACCAGGGATGTTGCAAAGGTTGTTCCGCTTTGTCAAACATGGCATCATTGAGTACAGGATTATAGATGACCTCGAGTTTGTTTTTGTTAATCCCAATCGTTTGCACCAAATCATCCGCGACACCCTGCGACACCGTGACAATTTTTTCGGCGAGTGGATAAGTGAAGCGCATTGCGTAGAGCGTGGCGCGCAGTTTGCTGGGTGTGTAACCTGCTGCGTAGGAAATCATGCTCGAGGAAATATGCTCTGTGATGATGTTTTTAGTCGGCACGAAGGCGAGACGCTTGGCCCAGATGGAGAGCACGTTCGTGTGTTCTAAAGCAGAAATCAGTGCCTTGGGTTTTTCGCGGCGCAAATAAGTTACAAGTTTTGGAAAACTTGCTAGCGAACGTTCGACCTTAAAATCAACGATATTGACATTCGGTGCGACCTGATTTTTATAGGCACCCTCGGCGTGGGCGACGACTAAATCAATCTTCACACCTTTGGCAGCCATGCTATTGGCAAGGTTCACCATGACACGCTCGGCACCGCCACCAACGAGGGAGGGCAAAAATAGGGCTAGCTTTTCATTCATCGGGTTCTCTTTTCCAGGTTTTCTTTTCCAAGGGTCCTCGTAACGTTCACAAGGCTTTATCGTAAAGGACTTCGCTCAAAAAAGCGGTGACCATTCTCCCCAGCGCATTCATCACCTTCATTTTAACAATGCGGTAGGCTTAACGCATGGATATTTATACGTTGAAAGTCACGCTTACAGATTGGGAGGGAAGGACGCGGGGTCACCCTTACCGCATTCTGGCCGTGCCTGCTGACACGAGCCTTTATGACTTAGCTTTTGAAATAAATGAGAGTTTCGAGTTTGAATTTGACCATGCCTTTGGCTTTTTCGACAACCTCAAAAATCCTTGGCGAGCCAGTGAGCAGTACGAGCTTTTTAATGATAGTGAAGAAGATGATGAAAGTGACGAGATTCTGGCTGAGTTAGAAGAAGAGCTTGAAGAACTAACTGAAGAAGAAATCGCCGAAGTAGACGCACTCTCTGAGTTACCACCAGACGAAGCAAAAAAGAAACTTATTGGAATGTCACTCAAAGATGTACCCCCCGAAGATAAGGCAATGGCACAGTTTTTTCTCGAGAACATGTTAGATGAAGTGCTAGACGACGCACTCACCCATGAAGATGGTGCTGCACCTCAAGGTGTAAGAAGTGTAGCGGTGAGTGAAGTCTTCGCAAAAGGCAAAAAGCTCCTTTATTTGTTTGATTATGGCGACGAGTGGCGGTTTATTGTCGAGTGTAAAAAGATTGAAGCGTCCGATGGGGGTAACTATCCAAGGGTGCTCGAGTCCAAAGGTGAAGCTCCCGAGCAATATCCTGATTACGACGAAGATGATAACGACGAAGACGACGAGGATGGCGAAGAACGCATAGGCTACAAAATTACACCGAATGGCTTAGAGCCTATAGCTATTCCAAAACGTCAAAAGCCTAAAAGTTAATGGCTTAAGGGAGCACTAGATAAAAATGCGGTGATAAATGAAAAAGCGAAAAAGATTACGCCCGAGTGGAGACCCAGGCGCAAACATTAACAATTCAATATGGCGTTGTTGCAAAAATAGCCACGAATACGGCTGAGGTATTCTAGGCAGTTGATGAGACAGACAAAGCAATCACAGTACCGTGTTCGCAACGGGTCGCAGTATAACGCAGCGTTAGTCAAACGAGGAAGGCTAGACATC
>JBOFGY010000170.1:0-61183 GCA_051649365.1 Trueperaceae bacterium | reverse complement strand
CGCGCTCACTTTCGACCTCACCCTCGTAGCTTTCGTCTGCGGCTAGCACGAGGGTTGCGAAGCTTAACCGCTTGCAGGCATCGTCGTTTAGAACATTGAGTCCAGGTTGAGAAGCAACACTATAAAAATAGTTAGGCATGGGTACTCCCGTTCCATGTGCAGGTGGCTGGGTAATTTTTCTGATTGGCTTCGTGTTGGGTTCACTAACAATGTCTAGTTATTGATAGACCACGGCTGCTTGTTTTTGTCTTGAAAGAAACTATAACACAAATTTTTGCAAAATCAATAGTTTATTGCAAATTTGCAAATTTGCAACAAACTTGTAAGCAGGAGCTAAATCTAAATTATGCTTGATTTGCAGTGAGCGAAATACGTTTTAGCCAGTGGGATAAACGGTAGTAGAGTGTTTGTAAGTTGAGGTTATAATAATTAAAAATTGTAGTTATAAAATCTCGATGAAAAATTTTTGTCCTTGAGAACAACTTGACCCTTTTTTATTTTATTTTATTTTGCGTAACAACTTGCAATAGCTCGTCACTTCAGTTGGAATGACACCGTGTATTTTAATGCTACGTCACCCATTGAAATCGCTTACAGATTCGCGTTCTACGAGTTTTGTGGCTAGCTCGAGCCTTATCGCAGACGCATCTGGACGTTCGGCGCGCTCTACCAAACGGCGCACGGCCAAAGCACCCAGTTCTTCTCGCTCAATACGCATCGTTGTAAGTGGCGGCGTGAGAAACGCGGCCATCGGAATATCGTCATAACCGATGAGTGATACATCTTCTGGTACGTGGCGACCGGACTCTTGCAAAGCGTGAAGCACACCAATCGCAATTAAATCGTTAGCACAAAAAACAGCACTAAATTTGGGTGATTTTTTGGCCAGAAATGGTTTCATCGCAGCGTAGGCTTGTTCGGAATAAAGATGTTCAGGAATGTTGAGAACTAAAGCTGGGTCAAAAGGAATATCAGCACTCTCTAAAGCTGCTTTGTAGCCCTCGAGCCTGCGTTTAATGGTGAGGCGTTCCAAATGTGTGACATGCAAAATGCGCCTGTGACCCCGCCCTATCAAATAGCGTACGGCAACCTGCGGCCCAATTTGATTATCAGGCAAAAACGTATCTACAAGTAAAAACGGATGCTCAGCATTGATAAGCACTATAGGAACATTGTGTTGTAATACTTTTTCAATAAGTGGCGCATCATCCACCGACAACAACAGAAAACCATCAATGTGATTTTGTTCAAGCCGTGCTGACACCGAAGCGCAATCACTCGCAGCCATCGTGTAGCTCAGGCGAATGCCGTGCGCTTTGCATTCGGCTTGAATGCCCGTTAGGATACCGTCGTGAAATTGCCCTCTGGCAGAACCCAAAGTAGAAAGTGGTGTAAAAAGTGAGACATGCTCGAGCTTGCTCGGGCGTGGGGTCTCGAACTCGTAACCAAGTTCTTCAGCAACGGCGGTAATCTGCTGGCGCAAATCGGCGCGAATACCAGGCACGTTGTTGAGAACTCTCGAGACCGTGCTAATAGATACGCCCGCTTTGAGAGCAATATCACTTTGTTTTACACGGCGGCGGTCACTTGCTAGCTCTTGAGTCATAGGTTCCCTTTACAGCTTCTAAAAATAGCAACAACCCTACAATAGCAAATTTTGCAATATTTGCAAACAATTTGCAAAGAAAGGGGGTTTTGCAAATTGTGTTGCCGGGGCGAAGCCTTATTATGAATTGCTTTTGTAGTAGGAGGAAGACAGTAAGTGAAGGAAAGCTAGAGAGAACCGCCCCCAGCATAAGGAGCTCATACTCCTGGCCATTTTGACTTCCACGCGAACCTTAGCCATGTCTGCCTACATTACTTGTGCTCGGTACTACGAATAGTTAGCAGTAACCGAGAGAGTAGAGAATAAACACAAAGCGGCGATCAAGCGTGCTGAAATAGTTTACGAAACACATCGCGCAAACTTGCACGCCTTAACACACGTTTCCAAGGATTTCCTGCATCGGGCCAACGCACGAGACGGATTTCGCTGTCTTCTAGCTCGAGTCCGGTAATGTCCCCATCTGAAAACGAGCAGTAACCCGGATTAAAGTAACAGGGGAGAGCGTCATGTGCGAGCTCGAGGTCGAGCCCGTTGGTTTGGGCGAGCACCCAGCAAAGCTCGGCAGTTTTTTGATAGATGTGCTCTTTGATTTCCGCACGTCGTTCGGTGGAGGAGCGCGCCAAGGTGGTTCTTAAGTCCTCGAGTTCCTCGCGCAAATATTGTCCGTGAGTTTCTGAGGTGAAGACAGGACGATGCGTGTGTTCTATCATGAGAATCAAGTCTTTCTCGTCATGACTCCAATCAAACATGGCACTTTCGTTTTGATAGCGCAGCTCGTAATTTTGTGCAGGTGTCGTGATGGGATAACGAAGAAAGCGTTGTAGTGGATTAAACACATAGCGCACGAACGGTTTGCTGATACTGGCGTAGCGGTCAGAAAAATCTGTACCCTGATGCCCGTGTGCAAAAAAGAGTTCCCCAAGTGGTTTATCTTCATGGGTAACGGTTAAACACATCGCTTCGACAGGACTCGAGCCCCCCAAATACGGTTGCAAATATTTTGCGACAGCGTCTTGATCTTGCCAAAGGTTATCGTGGTTTCCCCAAATGCGCGTATAGCGTTTGCGCTCAGCGAAGGCAGCCTCGAGCCGCAAGGTATCCTGGTATCTTTTGATAGCGACTTCAGGACTGACTTGCCATAAATCTTCTACTACGTTATCAATCCTGTATTGACTGGCTATCTCTGAAGAGCGAAGAAACTCGAGTGTGGGCGTGATGTCAACTAGGCAATTTCCGAAAGAGAAAGTGCCTTCGCTACCCCATGAACCTTGGTAGTGAAACACAACCGTATCTATTCCTGAGATGTGCTAAAGTCAAAATTGCACTCGTTACCTGGAAAGCCGTGGAGTAATAACACTGTTAGATGTGGCCCTGCACCAGTTGCAATGTGAATCACGCCGTTGAGCAAGGTACCCTGACTGTGAAAGTGAATGTCGCTCGTGCGTGGTGGATAGTTTGCATCAAATGCTGGGTCTTGTGTAAATGGATTGAACATGTACCCTCTTTAGCTACACTCTAACGAGTTGACACTCTAACGAATTGACATCATAAAATGCTTTGATTATGCTCGAAGTATGGATGTAAGTCAGGAGCTCGCTGCTGTTTAGCGGGTCAGTTGAGTGTTGCGCTTGCAGACGCTCTTATTAAACAAGGCTGGATTCAGCCTCGAGAGAAATACTATGAAGTGACAGCTCGAGGTAAATTAGGCTTTGAGAAGTTTGGTATTGATATTAACGGTTTACGCAGCCCTGAGATTGCACCTGACTGTCTCGATTGGACGGAGAAACGTTTTCACTTGTCAGGGAGCTTGGGTGCAGCCCTCGCTCAACAGTTTCTCGAGCGCACGTGGCTTATTAAAGACAAACATAGCCGCATTGTTCACTTAAGAAACGAAGGACAAAAAGGATTTGCAAAAGTTTTTGGAGTAAAAATTTAACTACTCAGCGTTGCTTCATTATTGCTAAAATCTACATCTTCATAAATTTCATTGAGTGTCATTGAAGCATTAATGCAAGGTAGTTTTAAAACTCTTTCATTTTCCAGAACTTCGTAACGCCACGAACCATCTGCCATCCGCCTATAAATTTCCACATACTTATGTTTTTGCGAAACTAAAACATAAGCTTGTAGGGATGACAGTTTGCGGTAATTCTGCCACTTCTCGCCTCGGTCAATATCACCGGTTGAGGTTGAAAGAACCTCGATAATAAAGCAAGCAGTTGTTTTAATATCCGTATTTAAGTCATCAACATCATAGGTCACAAAAACATCAGGATAGTAGCTGCTGCTATCTGGTTCAGGAGTGCGAAGCTTCATGTCATTAATATATGCACGACATGTTGCGGCTCGAGCCGCATTACCCACTTTCAGAAAAATATTGCCACTGATAACACTGTGAGTGTTGTTTGCTACAGCCATAGCAAAGATGAAACTGTCTACAAACCCGTGGCGTATTTCGGCATACTTCTCGAGATCGAGATATTCCTGAAATGTCATGCGTTTTGGATTGGTTAAAATCCTTGGCATAGACAAAGTATATACTTATTCTGTGTTTTGATTGGCTCCTGACCACAACTCAGGTTTTGCATCAGGCAGTGTTGTGTCTTCTGAGGTTTATTTGTAGATTCTGAAGCCTCGTGCTTGATAGTTTTTGAGTGCGCTTTCGTGGTCGAGTGTACAGGTGTTCACTATAACTCGCTGTGCGTCCCAAGCCCAGGCTTTTGCAAGTGCGACAGATAGAAAATACCCACCAAGTCCTTTGCCAGTGAATTGGGGTAACCGTCCAAAATAAGCAAGATTGATGGTATCCTCCCGTTTTTCTAATTCAAAATAACTCGCAGGCGTGCCTTTTGTATAAAGCAGCCAGGTTTGAAGTTCTGGTTACTTCTCGAGTGTTAGGATAAATCGTTCTTTGCTGAGTTGCATAGCGTTCCGTCTTCGGTAAAACCGTTGTGCGTCAACATTCCAAGTGGGTGTTTGCCACTGTACGTTATGACATTGTTTTCCTCGAGCAAAGACAACGACAGCATCCAGTAATGCCTGGCCAATGCTTTTATTTCTCGCTGAGGGTTGAACGTAGAGACAGTCTAAGTAAGCAAAAACATGGGCATCCCAGGTGGAAAAGTCGAGAGTTGCGCTTGCATAACCAACGATGTTCTTCTCTTGTGCAGCGATCCATACAAATAAACGTGGTGTATCGCTAAATATGGCTGCCTCGAGCATGTGTTCTTTGCCTAGTTTGTCATAAGCTGCTTTTTCAAACGCGGCGTGCTCAGCGCAAAGTTCGACTAAATGGGGTAAGTCACTTGGTTCCAATGAACGAATCAGTATTTTAGACATCAGCGTTCATCCATACAATTTTATTATCCAACCCTGCCGCATCCAAAGCTCTAAGGATTCGACGTGACATGTTTGATAAGGTTGTTCAGAAATGCGAATCATACAGATAGTTTCTGCTTGTGTTGTTCGAGAACGCGGTTATAAGTTTTAACAGCTCTTTCAATTTGTCCTTCGGCTGTGGTTTCAGGATAAAGACAGTAACGTGGTGCAAGAATTTTGGCGACCTTCAATACTTCCACTTCGATAAAACTCTGGACAGGAAAACGTTCTGTGGCAATGCGTTTTAAGGGTTGGACGCGCTCGTCGTAGTGGGGGTCGCTTGGTTCAATGACCTGGGCGGTGCCGTTAAGCTTGAACCCGCGTTGCTCGAAAACTTCTACAAAGCTCAGGCCCACCTTTGGATTGGCTTTGATATTCCGAACGCTTTTGGGTGAGGCGACATGGGCAATCAGTACGTACTTGTCACCTTCGGGAACAAAAATTTCTCTGGGTGAGACATTGGGTGTTCCGTCTTCAGAGATGGTTGCCAGCCAACATAAAACGCTGCGTTGAAGATAGGTTTTGATTTCGTCGGTGAGCATGTTTACCAGCCTCTGCGTTGCCGTAGATTTGTGATATGGGCGATGTGATGTTGACCGTGCCAGACATAAGAGGCAAGTGTGGTTTCAATACTCGTAACTCCGTTTACTGGATGAAGATAGTCACGCTTCCACTGGTTTTCATTTAAGGCTTCAAAGATAGCGATAAGGCGAGTATGGATTGCCTCGAGTAACGCGATAGAAATCTCGAGCGGTGTTTGCTTCGTATCTGCTAGCAAGGCCCAAGCAGCCTCGTCATAAGGTTTGATCACGGGATTGTCTTCTGTAAGCGCGAGTTTGATACGTGTATAAGCGTTAAGGTGGCTATCGGGCAGGTGATGCGTGACTTGTCGCAGCGTCCAACCACCATCACGATAAGGAGTGTCAAGTTGTTGCGCAGATAAGCCAGCTACGGCAGCACGCAGGCTCGAGGGTACTTCTCTAAATAATTCAATGTTCTTACGTTTCTCTTCAGAGTTGTAACCAGGTTGACGTTGAAACTCACCGATGGGGTAATGCAAATCAGACATAGTGGTGTGGGCTCCTCAAAAATTCCCCTTTTCATTCTAGCATCAAAAGTAGTTGAATAAATAGCACCACTCTTGTTAAATTTAACTAGACCACTTATGAGTCGCCTTTCCCACCAAGTCGCAGAGTTTGCACCCATCCTAAAGCGTGGAAACGGTGTGTCACTCGAGCGACTTTGCTACCTCAAAACACTAAGTGATTACTACACAAGTAGCCTCATTCAAGTAGCGTTAGAACATTTTTTAAGCAGAGGTGCTTTAGAACGCCGTATCGCTAAGATGCGCCGCATTTACGCACGTAAACGTGAGGTGTTGGTTGAAGCATTGGAACCCATCAAAGCTATGACCCAGGTTCGAGGGCTTGAGGTAGGTGTGAATATTTTTCTCGAGTGTGATACTTCTCTGGATTTAACCCGGGTTCAGAACTATTGTGAAAAGTAAGGTGTGGGTATAACGAATGTGGTCAACTACTTTTATGGAAAACCTAATTGGCATGGTTTGGTTTTAGGCTACGGAGGACTTGAGGTCGAACAAATTCGAGAGGCAGCTAAACATCTGGTCAAAGCTGTGCAAAAGACAACATCACGGTATAAGTAAGGCAATCTCGAACAACAAATTTGAAATATCCAGCGTTATGATAGTGCTTCATGCAGTTAACCCCGCAAATGCTCCTCAACGCCTACTGCCAAGGTTACTTCCCAATGGCAGACCTTGACGACGAAAAAATTTACTGGTACGACCCCGACCCAAGAACGATTTTGCCACTCGAGTCCTTTCATATTCCGCGAAGATTACAGCGCACTGTAAGGCAAAAGAAATTTGAAATTCGCATTGACACGGCGTTTGAGCAAGTGATGAAACTCTGCGCAGAGCCACGGAAGAACCAAGACAGAACTTGGATTAACGAAGATTTAGTTGGGCTTTATACCGCGTTGCATCATCACGGTTTTGCGCATAGTTTGGAAACGTGGCTCGAGGATGAACTTGTCGGTGGTGTGTACGGTGTAAGCGTTGGCGGTTTGTTTGCAGGTGAAAGTATGTTTAGTCGTGCGCGTGACGCGAGTAAAGTTGCCCTCGTTGCCCTTGTAGATGTTCTAAAGCGAAATGGTTATGTTCTTTTTGATGTGCAGTTTACGAATGACCACCTAGAACAGTTTGGCGTTATAGAGATTCCCAAAGGGCATTACAAGCTAAGGCTCGAGGAGGCACTCGAGCGGCAATGCTACTTCTACTAATATGTATGCTCGAGTTTGATGTTTCCAGTCAAGGTAGTCAAGGCGTAAAAAGTAAAGCATAAGACGCGAGACCTTACGCCTGTTATCTGTGACATTTTGCATTTCACATCTTACTTTCGTATGAGGCAACTATTATTGATTCTGAACTTAGGTCATCTTTATGGGATGGTGCGTTATCTTGCTCGAGGATAGCGAAGGTGTGGTACTACTTGCAGACCTGTTGACAATTAAAAAGTTTAGCTGCTAAACTCCTACTCAACCGTAAGGTTAATTTACTCAGAGGAGGAGAAGCCTACTTAGGCTCTCTATTCGTGCAACGTTGATTTTTTAACTTGCATGAAGCGGCGCACTGTAGGCGTACACGCTATGAAAAAACGTGTTGCAACGGCGTTGACATTGGCTACACTTTCTTGGGGCAGCACACACGCGCAAGATTCACTTACACTTTGTTGGGCAGCTTGGGACCCTGCGAATGCACTTCAGGAACTTTCCAAAGATTTTACGACTGAAACTGGCATTGAGATGAATTTCGAGTTTGTTCCCTGGACAAGTTTTGCGGATCGCTTTTTGAACGAGCTTAATTCAGGCGGGAAACTTTGTGACCTCATGATTGGTGACAGTCAGTGGATTGGTACGTCTGCTACTGCAGGTCACTATGTGCAACTCAATGACTTTTTTGAGCAAGAAGGTTTAAGCATGGATGACTTCTTGCCTGCTACGGTAAATGCTTACTCCACTTGGCCAAAAGGCGAACCGAACTATTACGCTTTACCAGCCATGGGTGACGCGCTTGGTTGGGTTTACCGCAAAGACTGGTTTGCTCGTCCTGAACTACAAGAAGAGTTTCAAACAACCTATGGCCGTGAACTTGCACCACCTACAACCTGGACAGAACTCAAAGAAGTCGCTGAATTCTTCCAAGGCCGTGAGATTGACGGCAAAACTGTTTACGGTGCAGCGATTTTCACCGAGCGTGGTTCTGAAGGTATCACGATGGGCGCAACGGCTGCGCTTTATTCGTATGGTTTCCAGTATCAAGACCCAGAAAACCCTTACAGCATGGAAGGGTTTGTGAACAGCCCAGCTGCGGCTGAGGGGCTCGAGTTCTACAAATCACTCTATGATTGCTGCACACCGCCAGGTTACTCCAATGCTTACATGACCGAAAACCTAGACGCTTATAAGTCAGGTCAAGTCGCGATGCAAATGAACTGGTTTGCATTCTTCCCAGGCATTCTAAAAGATGAAAATGTTGGTGGTGACAAATCTGGTTTCTTCGTAAACCCTGAGCAAAATGTTGCTGCTTCAACACTTGGCGGTCAAGGGATTTCCGTCGTGTCTTACTCTGAAAAACAAGACCTTGCATTGAAATACATCAAGTGGTTTGCTAACCCTGAAGTGCAGAAGAAGTGGTGGTCACTTGGTGGTTATTCGTGCCACAAAGCTGTTCTGGAAGACCCAGGCTTTGCCGAAACTGCACCCTTTGCTGCTGATTTCTTAAAAGCCATGAGTGGTGTACAAGACTTCTGGCAAGAGCCAACCTACGCTGAGCTTTTGCTTTCCATGCAAGCCCGCCTCCACGATTACGTAGTTGCAGGTGAAGGTACAGCCCAAGAGGCTCTCGATAAACTTATTGAAGACTGGACAATTGTCTTCGAGGATGATGGGAAGATTAACTAGCGATAGTTTATTAAAGAGGTTTCTGAATAATTGGCAATTTGATGTTTAGAGCTATCAGCTAATCAGCCGTCAGTGAAAAACTGATAGCTGATAGCTGACGGCTAGAACGTGCCGACTAACTGAAGCATTTACTTGCTACATGACTTTGAGAACCTCTACAGGGACAGACCAATGGCAATGACATCATCAACAAAAATTGCATCAACAAAAACAGTGCGCAGGCTTTCGGATAGGGCGATTGCTTGGCTCTTTATTGCGCCGACGATTTTGCTCCTCCTCGCGATCAATATCTTTCCGCTCATTTGGACAGTTTATCTTAGCTTTACTAATTACCGCGCCAACCGCCCGAATGAAGCGATTGAATTCGTCGGGCTTAGAAATTATTCACGAGTTCTAAATTCCGAAGACGTGTGGGGCTATTTGCAAACGACTGCACACTTTTTGTTTTGGACGATTTCTTTAGAGCTTCTCATTGGTTTTGCGCTTGCGCTTCTTATTAATCACAAGTTTCGCGGACATTCATTCTGGACGACGGTTATCTTATTGCCGATGATGCTTTCACCTGCCGTTGTTGGCTTATTTTGGAAAAATATTTTTGAACCACAAGCAGGTATTTTTAATTATATTATTAATTTCTTTGCAAATGCTGGAAACTTTTCCATGATTGCGGATAAAACCCTTGCGCCTTGGGCGATTGTAATTGTAGATGTGTGGATGTGGACACCGTATGTCATGCTCATTTGCCTCGCGGGTTTGCGTTCCATTCCAGCTTATCTTTATGAAGCTGCCGAAGTTGATCGCGCTAACATGTGGCGCAAATTCTGGCGTGTCACCGTGCCGATGGTTTTACCTTTTTTGATGTTGGCGATTCTTTTTCGTGCCATTGAGAACTTCAAAATGTTTGACATGGTGAACCTTTTAACTTCGGGTGGTCCTGGTTCTGCTACAGAGCTCGCTTCGATTAACCTCAAGCGTGAAGCCTTTGAAAAATGGCGCACGGGTTATAGCTCAGCGTTTGCTATTGTTTTGTTCGTGACAATTTTTGGTGCAGGGAATATCTACGTTAAGTTCTTGAATCGGGTGAAGTCACGATGACCTTTGCACCTTACTCCAGTTCTGCTTCCCCTCGTCATTGCGAGGAGTGCATAGTTGTGAATCAACGACTAATTACATTGAGCTATTTTTTGCAATGGATAAGCGACGCGGCAACCTCCTTTCGCCAGCCAAGATTTTCGAGTGCTCGAGCTAAACTACTTCACTGCAAAGTTACTACGAAGAGATTGTTTCGCGGATTCATTCAAGAGCAACTAAGTTTAGGGTCATCTCAACTTAAATGTAGGCTCGCAATGACAGGTGGAAGAGAGGTGATGCTCAATGGTTAGTACAAAAGCAAAACAGCTCACGACCTCCCACAGTATTGTTGAACCTGGTAAACTTAGCAAGAATGTTGCAGGTATTATTGTTGTTTTTTACGCAGTTATTTCGATGGTGCCAATGTTCTGGATTGTTTCGACGGGGTTTAAGACACCCAATGATGCCATTTCATATCCACCAAAAGTCGTGTTTAGACCGTCGCTCGAGGGTTACGTCAACCTCTTCACGAATCGCTCTCGTCAAACACCTGAGTACATGGCTTCGCTGCCGCCAGCAACGACTTGGTATGACAAACTTGTGCGCAGTCGTAACATGGTGATTACCGGCGCGTCGCGCTTTGGTCAGCGTTATCTCAATTCGATTATTATTGGGTTTACTTCGACGTTTTTAGCTGTGTGCCTCGGCACTCTGTCAGCCTACGCGTTTTCCCGCTTCAAAGTTCCTGGTGAGGGAGACTTGCTTTTCTTTATTCTCTCTACCCGCATGATGCCGCCCATTGCAGTAGCGATTCCGATTTACCTCATGTTTCGCCAGCTTGGTCTTAGTGACACACACTTAGGCATGATTCTGCTTTATACCGCTATCAACATGAGTTTGTCGGTGTGGCTCTTAAAAGGTTTTATTGATGAAATTCCTAAAGAGTACGAAGAAGCCGCGATGGTAGATGGTTACACGCGAATGCAAGCGTTTAGAAAAATTGTCTTGCCCCAAGCGGTGACGGGTATTGCTGCAACTGCCATCTTCTGTTTCATCTTTGCGTGGAATGAATATGCTTTCGTATTACTTCTAACGAGTGGCACCGCGCAAACTGCACCGCCGTTTATTCCGACGATTATTGGTGAAGGTGGGCTTGACTGGCCAGCAGTTGCAGCAGGAACAACATTGTTCTTATTGCCTGTTGTAATTTTGACGGTTTTGCTTAGAAACTATCTGTTACAAGGTATTACTTTCGGGGCGGTTAGAAAATGACGACAGAGTCACCTACGAATACAACTAAGACACCAGAGCGCAAGCGGTTTTTTAGACGTGGCCCTTGGGAAACTACAGCAACGATACTGATTGCGCTTGGTGTTGTCATGCTCATGCAGCCTTTTTCGATGTTTTTATTTAGTCAATCCTTCCGCGTCATTCTTACTGGCACAATTATGTTCATGATTGTCAGCCATTTTCCCGAGGATTAGTTGTGGCACAGATTCGTTTGGAAAACTTAAATAAACGCTTTGTAGATTTTGTAGCCGTGCGAAATACGAACATGGTCATTAACAACGGTGAATTTTTTGTGTTACTTGGTCCATCGGGTTGTGGTAAAACAACGACACTTCGCATGATTGCGGGGCTCGAGCTTCCCACCGAGGGAAAAATTTTACTCGATAATGACGACGTAACGTTTCTCCGTGCCGCGCAGCGCGATATTGCTTTTGTCTTTCAACTTTTTGCGCTCTACCCACATATGAACGTGAAACAAAATCTCATGTTCCCCCTCGAGAACCAAGGCATGAGCCGTGCTGAGATTAACAAACGTCTAGACGAAGTGGCGAAACTTCTGCGTATCGACCACCTCCTTAAAAATAAAATTAGCTCACTTGCAGGTGGTGACCGTCAGCGCGTGGCCTTAGGCCGCGCGATTATTCGTCGTCCGAAAGCGTTTCTCATGGATGAGCCACTTGGTACGCTTGATGCAGAATTTAGAGAGCTGATGTGCGCTGAACTCCGCGCACTGCATGACCGCATTCAAGCCACGACAGTGTATGTCACCCACGACCAGTTAGAAGCGATGGTCATGGCCGACAAAATTGCGGTGATGAACAAAGGTGAAGTCTTGCAAGTTGCGTCGCCGCTCGAGATTTACCGTCGTCCGGCCACAAAGTTTGTAGCGAAGTTTATCGGCAGCCCTGCGATGAATTTTTTAGATGCACAGCAAGGTATAAGCTCGGGTGCTGACACCATCAAAATTCAAGGTTCGGATGTTACTATTCCAAAGCTGCATGAAGGTACACCTGCCTCACTCACGCTTGGTGTGCGTCCGGAAGATATTGAAGTCTCGAGTAACGGACTGTTGCGTGGTGAAGTGTTTGGCGTGGAATATATGGGCTCAAGACAACTTCTTACGATAGATACGAGTGCAGGTCGCCTCAAGGTTAAAACCTCGAACGATGTTCACGCTACTATCGGAGATAACCTCGGTCTCAACTTCCGCACAGAAAATCTTATCGTCTTTGATAACGAAACCGATAATGCCTTACCAAGTCAGCTTATGGATGCTCCTTTAGAGGTGGTAACCTATGGCTGATGTTGTGCTCAAAAATGTAACCAAACGTTTTGGCAAAGTAACGGCTGTTCATGAGCTGTCACTCGAGATAAAAAATGGCGAATTCGTGGTCTTGCTCGGCCCGACAGGTGCAGGTAAGACGACGACCCTTCGCATGATTGCCGGACTCGAAAAACTTGATGGGGGAACATTGCACATTGCTGGTCAAGACGTGACAACTACACCCATCGCTGACCATGATGTCGCTTTTGTCTTCCAGCAGTATTCGCTTTACCCACATTACAATGTGTTTGATAATTTGGCCTTTCCCTTGCGCTCACCCTTGCGCCGTGAAAGCGAGGACGTGGTTCGCAAAAAAGTTACAGAAATCGCTGAAACCTTGCACATCGAGAGTAAACTGCAAAACAAAGCCACACGTCTTTCAGGTGGAGAGATGCAGCGTGTTGCCATTGGTCGGGCTCTCGTGCGCGATCCAAATATTTTTTTAATGGATGAACCGCTGTCATCTCTCGATGCAAAGTTGCGTGAAGAGTTGCGTGTAGAGCTCAAACGCATTCAAATAGACCGTAATGCAACAATTCTTTATGTTACCCATGACCAAGTGGAAGCGATGACGCTGGCAGATAAAATTGGTGTTCTTGAAGAAGGACGACTCGTGCAAATCGGCACGCCGAAAGAGGTTTATACAAAACCAAATAGCGTGTATGTGGCGCAGCGTTTGGGTTCACCTGCTATGAACGTATTGCCTGTGGGTTTGCTCGAGACTCCCGCACCCGCAGGAGTGATACGTGTAGGTGTGCGACCAGAAAATGTTCGTCTTGGTGCTGAAGGTAAAAGGGCGAAAGTTGTCAAACTCGAGGCTCTCGGTGGCGAAACGGTCATTGTCTTAGATGTTGAAGGGCAACACGTAGAAGCGTTATCAGACATTGGGTCACGTTGGCAGGTGGGACAAGAAACAAATATTAGCGTGCCGCCACAGCACAGCTTGTACTTTGATGAACGTGGTCAACGTGTGGAGGTAGCTTGATGTTGGAAAAGCTTTTAACAGTTTGTGTTGCGACGATTCGTGAACACGCCGACGAACTAACAGAGCTTGACAGTGCCATTGGTGATGCTGATCACGGCATCAACATGAAGCGTGGTTTTGATGCACTCGAGGCTGCTAAAGCGGATATTATTGCTTTGCCCCTTGGTGCCGCACTGCAAAAAATGGGTATGACGCTTGTGATGACGGTGGGTGGTGCGTCGGGGCCGCTTTACGGAAGTTTGCTCATGGGTTTCAAAGGTTTACCCGATACACTAACACTCCTCAATGTTTCAAAAAGTTTAGATGAGGCGATAGAGTCTGTAAAAAAACGTGGCAAATCAACAACTGGTGAAAAGACAATGCTCGAGGTTTTAGTTGCCGTGAGCGATGTGATGCGAAGCGGTGATGCAAACGTTGAGACCATTCTAGAAGCAGCGGAAGTGGGGCTCGAGTCTACACGAAATATGCAGGCCACCAAAGGTCGCGCGTCGTTTCTGGGTGAACGCAGCATTGGACATTTAGATCCTGGTGCAATGTCGAGTTGTTTGTTAATCAAAGCAATTTGTGATGTGGTTGGTGAATCATGAATAAGGTTGGTGTAGTTATCGTTTCCCATTCTCCCAATGTTGCTGAAGGTGCCGCAGATATGGTGCACCAAATGGTTGGTGACAGCGTGCCACTAGCTTACTGTGGTGGTAACCCCGCAGGTGAGCTTGGCACGGATGTTGCTGCGATTAAAGAGTGTCTCGAGCGAATCTGGAATCCAAAAGGTATTGTTGTTTTAGTTGATTTGGGTGGTGCAGAGATGAATGCTGAAATGGCCGTTGAACTTCTGGATGAATCTAAGCGTGGCAACATCGTTATTTGCAATGCAGCCGTGGTAGAGGGTGCGGTGATGGCTGCAACTGAATCATCCGTTGGAGGAAGTCTCAAGGACGTCAGAGAAGCTGCCGAGGAAGCGATTTAGTTCACCTCGTTTCGGCAAGGAATTTCGGCCCCTTGTTCATTTGAAGCATACACAGTTCACAGTTGAGGAAGTCGTTAATACCATGAAAGAAACTAGTGTCATTATTACCAATCCCACAGGCTTACACGCCAGGCCCGCAGTGAAGCTAGCGCAGCTTGCCTCGAGCTTTAATGCAAACGTGCAACTACGTTTGGATAATGGTGACTGGATTAAAGCCAAAAGTGTTGCCAAGGTCATGAAGCTTAAAGCGACAGAAAACACGTTACTGTACTTGCGGGCAGAAGGTGATGATGCAGATGAAGCGATTCAAACTTTACTCGATTTTGTTAACCGAGACTTTGACGAAGGCCCGAGAGCCCATGGTCACGCTCATCTCCAAACAAACCATGCTGTTGCTAATGGCAGTAAATTATTAGCAACAGTAGAAAAAATTCCACTGGATAACACGACGCTCCATGCTGAAGTTGCTTCCACGGGGATTGCTATTGGCAAGCTCTATCATTTGCAGAAGCAACAGCTTTCTCAAAAAACACAAGGTACAGCAGAACAAGAAAAGGCACGTTTAGATAAGGCGATTAGCGAGGCACAGCAGCAACTTAAACAGCTTTCTGAAAATGCTGGTGGGCTTTCCTCGGAGATTATTGCGCTTCAACTCGAGCTACTGAACGATAGTGATTTTCTTTCGCTAGCGAGGGATTTTATTTTGCAAGGCAACTCCGCACTTAACTCGTGGGAGAATTTACTCGAGCAAGAGATGCTCGAGTATCAACTTTCTACCGATGAATACTTCAAGGGTCGTGCTGCCGATTTGCGTGATCTGCAGGAGAGGGTCTCCGCATTACTTACGGGTACAGCGATAAAAGAAGTTATTCCAGAAGATTCGATTATCGTTACAGACGAACTGACACCCTCAAAATTTTTAGAACTAGACTGGAACCATTTGGCGGGTGCTGTAACGATGGTGGGAAGTTACACGGCTCACGTCTCCATGTTGGCGCGCTCTAAAGGGGTACCATTTTTGATTGGTATGCGTGGTGCGTTGCCCAATGGTGTCGAAGCGATTATCTTGGCAGAAGAGAAGGGGATGATTCTTCTCGAGCCCGATGCAGCAACAAAAGCAAACTATGAAGCGAAACGTGACGCACTGCAACAAGATAAGCTGCTCGCACAAGCCTACTTAAGTCGCCCTGCACAAACTGCGAAGGGTAAGCGCCTTCAGGTTTATATCAATGTAGATGACCCTAACCTTTTAGCAAGTATTAATGTCGAAGATTGTGACGGGATTGGGTTAACCCGCACAGAGTTTTTGTTTTATGGTCGCAGTGAACTTCCTGATGAAGAAATGCAATACAACGCTTATCGGCAGTTACTCGAGTGGGCGCAGGGGAGACCTGTTACTATTCGCACGTTAGACGCAGGTGGCGATAAACCGATTTCTGGTTACACGATGGCAGAAAATAATCCTTTTTTGGGTGTGCGCGGTTTGCGTTTATCGCTAGCAAAGTCTGATGTATTCAACGTACAACTAAGAGCTTTAGCAAGAGTAGCCGTTCACGGTAATCTCAAAGTCATGTTTCCAATGGTCAGCATTTCCAGTGAATTAGAGCAAGCGAAACAGCTTTTCAAGAAGCAAGTTGTAGAATTACAAAACGCCAACATTCCTTGTGCCATGCCCAAACTCGGCATGATGGTCGAAGTGCCTGCGGCTGCGTTGACCGTAGCAAGTTTTGACGCAGATTTTTACTCGATTGGTAGTAACGATTTAATTCAATATGTGATGGCGGCAGGCCGCGACACATCAGGGCTTAGTTATTTGCAAAACGGTTTGAATCCTGCGGTACTCGAGCTTATTGAGCGCGTGGCGAGACACGGCACAGAAAAAGGGCTCGAGGTCAGTGTTTGTGGAGAAATGGCTTCGCAACTTAACGCCATTCCTGCCTTGCTAAAGCTTGGTATCAAAACGCTATCGGTGGCAAGCTCGAGCCTTGCTAACGTCAAACTGGAAATCTCCCGCTTTGGTGGTCGTTGATGCCAGTTGTTACACTCTCTAAACAAGATTTGATAACAGCTTATAAAAAAATATTGCGTGAGTATTTAGACCAGCGTCCGTCAGGCGTGCGTCAAAAAATTGCCCAAGTATTAGGAACACACAAAAGTTTTGTCTCGCTGATTTCCAATCCAAATGACCAAACACCGATACCCACGAGGCACGTGGAAGCCATTATGGATGTGTGCCATTTATCCGAAAGTGAGCGCGCGAATTTTTTACTTGCCTATAATATAGCTCATCCTGATCAACTGTCCACACTTGATAAACCTCGTCATTACAAAACGCTACACATTCAAGTGCCCGTTTTACAAAGCCCTGCAAAACAGGAGGCTCTCGAACTCCTTCTGCAAGACACCGTGCGGCGGCTTTACAATTTATTTGCCAATGAAACAACGACACCTAATGAGGAGAAATCATGAAAAAACTTATGAATAAAGTAGAGGACGTTTTAACCGAAAGTCTGCGCGGTTTTGGCTCTGCGTATAAGGATATTGTCAAAGTCCATATGAACCCAACGTATGTGACAAGAGCAACTGTCAATAAAAAGAAAGTCACACTGATTTCAGGTGGCGGTAGCGGTCACGAACCCTTGCACGCTGGCTTTGTTGGCTACGGAATGCTCGACGCAGCGTGTCCTGGACAAGTATTTACGTCACCTACGCCAGACCAAATGATGGCTACTGCGGAAGCTGTTGGGGGAGATGCAGGTGTGCTTTTTATTGTTAAGAACTATTCAGGTGATGTGATGAATTTTGAAATGGGCAGCGAAATGTATAGCGGGACTAACGCCACCATCTTAGTGAATGATGATGTCGCAGTAGAAAATAGCACCTTTACAACAGGCCGGCGTGGTGTAGCTGGTACGATGATTGTAGAAAAAATTGTTGGTGCTGCTGCAGAAAGCGGTGCGAATTTGCAAGCCTGTCAATCACTTGGTGAAAATGTTATAAAGCATACAGCGTCGCTGGGTGTGGCACTAACAAGTTGCACAGTACCTGCTGCCGGTAAACCAACCTTTGAACTTCCTGAAACCGATATGGAAATAGGCGTAGGCATTCACGGTGAGCCAGGCCGTCGGCGTGTGCCATTAACGAGTGCCGATGCCATTGCAAAAGAAATGATACAGGTGATGCTCGAGGACTTGAAACCGAGCAAGGGTTCAAAAGCACTTTTGCTTGTGAATGGTTTTGGTGGCACACCCCTTATGGAACTTACACTTATGTATGATGCCGCGCAACGTGTGCTCTCTGGGAGCAGTGTAGAGATTTCAAGAAGCCTCGTTGGAAATTACGTGACATCGCTTGAAATGGCGGGGTGTTCGCTCACACTCTCACTTTTTGATGATGAGCTGCTGAAGTATTGGGATGCACCTGTGCATACAGCTGCACTGCGTTGGAAGCAATAAAGGTTTAAGTAGAAAAGTTTCCTGGTTTCTATATAGAAGCTCGATAAACTAAATAAAACAACCTTGCTACTTCCTGATTTATCTTGTTTAGATTAAAATAAAACTGTAGAACAAAAGTGCGCCTACATTGAAAGTCTCGAGGGCTATCATGATAGCCCTCGAGACTTTCTCACACTACATATGTTTTTATAGTTGTTGTTGCAGAATTACAATCCACTACGCTGTTACCTACCTGCAAACGCATCCACAGGAGGAAGTATATGAAAAAAAGTTTTTTTGCCGTCATGCTGGCGTTGGGTTTTATCCTAGTTGCTTGCGATACGTCTACACCTACAGCAGAGGTCAATGTGCCTAATGGTGTTCAGGATTTACCTGTCGCGGATGACCTCGAGACCTCCAATGATATTGGAGCTCAGGGCGCACCAGGTTACAACATCACACTGCAAATTGTAGGTAATCCTTCTCAGTCATTAAGAGATGCGCTGCAAGCAGGTGCAAACCGTTGGCAAGGTGTGGTTACTAGTGACCTTCCTGATGTGCGTGGGAGAATCAAAGCGAACAGTTGTGGGAGTAACCCATCATTTAATGGTACCATTGATGACGTACTCATCTTCGCTGGTGTTGCCAACATTGACGGTTCAGGTGGCACGCTTGCCCAAGCAGGACCATGCTATATTCGTTCTTCTTCAGGTTTGACAACTGCTGGCACTCTTATTTTCGATACAGCGGATGTGAGTCAATTCAGTAGTCAGCTTAGTGCTATCGCGGTTCACGAGATGGGTCATATTGTAGGTGTAGGTACGCTCTGGGATCTCTTTGGGGTACTCTCGGGTGGTGGTGGCTCGAATCCCACCTATACAGGTGCAGAAGCAATTCGTGAATATCGTTCCCTTGGTGGTTCAGGTAACGTTCCTGTGGAGAACACGGGCGGTGAAGGAACAAGAGATGCTCACTGGCGTGAAACTACCTTTAACAATGAACTGATGACAGGGTATTTAAACGATGGTTCAAATCCGCTCAGTCGTGTGACGATTGCATCCTTAGCTGATCTTGGTTACAGCGTGAACTTAAATGCTGCAGATACCTATGCTTTACCCGGCAACAATCTTCGCGCTGCGGGTGTTGAAATGAAGCTCGAGTTCAGTTCACAGCTGCTTAGGCCTGTAGCTCGAGTGAACTAATAATACCGCTTAAATAAGAATTTATCCAAAAACCTCCCCGTTTTTTGTCCTAGAAAAGTGTGATTTGGGTTCTCGGATAGATACGAAGTAAAAGAAGCTTGCCTTAGGGTGAGCTTCTCTTTTTGAGGTAGTGTGTTACCCAGTAGTGTGTTACCAGATAGAGCTGGCTCTTAAAAGTCTATCTTTTACATAAGCAACTCGAGTTTGGACTTTCCCTCCTGTTTGTGAAGCAAGATAAAGTTGATTGACAGGTGGCTTACTGGGTTTAAGTAATTCGACAAGTTCACTACTTGCAATCGCGTCTTCAACTAAATAACGCGGTATCACGGTGACACCTGCTCCCGCAATAGCAGCCTGCACAATGGCACGTAAATCTGCAAGAACGACGGCTGCAGTTGTATCTGGAACTTTGCCAAACACCTTGCGCCAGTATCTGCGAATGAGCGGAAGTTCTTCGCTGTAAGTAAGAAGTGGAATGTTGGCGAGTAGCTCGAGCCCCTTACTTGCCAGTTGCTTAGCTGGAAGTTTGTCAGCCCATTCGTGATTGCCTACTAAGACGAGTTCTTCCAAGTAAAGTGGTGTTGTTTCCAAGCTAGGGCGACTGAGGCGAACGGTAGACACAAACATATCGAGGGCACCTGCTTGGAGTTCTTCCAACAACATTTCAGGCTGACCTAATTTGATGCGAAGTTGAATCTTTTCTTCGTGCAAATCTGCCAATGCAGGCAAAACTTTCGCACCCAAAAATTCGCTCGGGCCGCCAAGGTAGACGGTTCCAGCTAACGCTGAGCCACCTAGCTTAAAGGTATTGGATAGACTCTCGAGCGCGTCCAGATGCGGCCCGATGCGCCTTGCTAACTCGTGTGCTGCGGGTGTTGGAGTGATGCCTCTAGGTAAGCGTGTAAAAAGTGTATGCCCTAGACGCTGCTCGAGTTGCTGAATTTGTTTTGTCAACGCTGGTTGCGTTAAGTGAAGCCCTTCGGCTGCCTTTGAAAAAGACCCCAAACGATAAATGCTTTGAAAACTGCGAAGTTGGCTGAGATTAAGCATAGAACCTACCCATAACAAAAGTTATAGCAAGTATGGCAAAAAGCTGTTTGATTTATATGGTAGTTGCGACCTAACATACTTTCATGCTCCGAGTTGACCTCGGGAGCAAACGAAAGGAGAATAGGATGAACAAGAATATTTTGATGGTGCTAACAAGCCACGACGATTTAGGTGGTCTTCGCAAAACGGGTTATTACGTGCCCGAAGCTGCGCACCCTTACGAAGTTTTCAAGGCACAGGGTTACACGGTTGATTTTGTAAGCTCTAAAGGTGGCGAGCCACCCAAAGATGGTTTCAAAGCCGATGATGCTTCGCAAGTGAGATTCTTAGAGGAGAACAAAGACAAACTCGCCAGCACACTCACGCCTGACCAAGTAAATCCTGATAATTACCACGCGATTTTCTACGCTGGTGGTCACGGCACGATGTGGGATTTCCCAAACAACACAGAACTCGCTGAGCTGGCCTCGAGCATTTACGAAAAAGGTGGTGTGGTTGTGGCGGTGTGTCACGGGCCTGCGGCACTCGTCAACGTGCGTTTATCCAACGGTGAGTTTTTAGTCAGTAGACGGACGCACCTTACTACGTCCTTTCCCGAGCCGTGAGATGAACGAAGTAGGCAACCCCGAGGCACTGCAAAGTGTTTTGGGTTTTGCTATAGACAGTCAAAACCAGATGTGGATTTTAGACATGGGGTATACCGCGAGTGATGAAGCCTCGCTTCAAGGTGGTCAAAAACTGATTGTCTGGGATTTGACCACGAACCAAGAAGTAAGACGTATTCCCATTACCGATGACCTTGCTTCACCAACGACTTCGTTTCTTAATGACATGGCTTTAGATGAACAAAACCAAATGCTTTACATCAGTGACTCGGGAAATCGTGCGGGCTCGAGTGTGGCTTCTGGTATTATTGTAATGGACTTGGTAACGGGTTCTGCAAGACGTGTTTTAGACCGTCACCCAACAACAGCGAACAACCCAGCCACACCTTTAACCATTGAAGGGGTACAAGTCTTTCCTGATAATCCTTTGCAAGTGGGTATCAACGGCATTGCCCTTAGCCCTGATGGTGCAGAGCTTTACTGGTCAGTGACGACAGGTGACGCGCTTTACAGCATTCCCACGAGTGTTTTACGCAAGCGTGACAACAGCGAAGCCGAGATCGAAGCTGCTGTGAAAACGTTGGCAGAAGGCATCGGTGGCACGGACGGGTTAGCGGTAGACGCGGCTGGCAATGTTTACATCACAGCGTTGTCGCAGAATGCGTTACTGCGCTATTCACCTGCTTTGGGTGAAGTAGAAACCTTTGCTAGGAGCCCCGAGTTTATTTGACCTGATACCTTTGGGTGGGGGCGGGAAGGTTGGTTCTATTTCACGGTCAACCGTTTACACACTATGTTTGCGGGTGAGATGGATTTTTCTGAAGGCACAGAGAACTTTCGGATTTACCGCGTCCAGACCAGTGAGGAGTGACCCAATCAACCTGACAAGAAGATTAGAGCCCATCTCAAAAGTCATAATTATGAGATTTCCTTTCAAATAACTTGATAAATTCTGAAACATTATTCATTTCATTGACGGATTCTGCATCAAAATGACTTTTGAGATAGCGTCTAGTCACATATGAAGTTATCTCGAGAAGTTGTGTTCACTCCAGTTTGGGCACAATTTCTCTTTTTATTACTTCCGCGAATAAGATTCGAGCTGTTTCGTCGTGAGCCACTAATCTATCTAAGCTATATAAAGCTTGAATCCAAGGGCGTGATTAATTGCAATGGCGCGACCTGTTAGTTTACCTAGAGACTTATACCACACGAAAGCAACCCAACGCTCAATACCGACAACTTGATTGTACGCTTTGCTCTCGCATATTTTGATGTGTTAGTTTTCAACCTCGAGTTCATCTTGCGGAACCGTATTCATCATAAAAACTGACCTACTGAAATGCTGACTGGCTCAAAAAAGTCCTTGCTGTTGTGCTGCAAGTAAGAGTGTTGTGGTTCTTGAATAATCTTTAATACCAGCTTCAACACCTTGACTCATGAGGTAGCGATTGTACATACCGCTTTGCAGGTTTTGCACCCACTGGGGTAATCCGTAACGCCGAAAGGATTCATACATTGCTTCCAAATCGTCTTTCGCACGTTGTGGTAAAGCATCAACAGCTTCTCTTCGTTCAACCTCTGATAATTGCCACACGGCATCACTCCACAGCTTCAGTGCCACTGCGTAACGTGCATAAGGGTCACTCGCATTGAGCCCTGCAAGGGCAGCGATAAAATCCGCATCGGCTTCGCCTGCATAACCCGCAATATGGGCGAGTTCGTGTGTGCCAACTGCAAGACCGTACACTTCCGTGAGTGCGCCGTCTATATGAGGCTCGAGAGTAAACGGTGAGATAATCCCCGAAGCATTCCCCGCGCGAATCAGTGTGCCTGCGGGCAAAACTTTCACCCACGCTGGCAAGGTGGGTGTTACGCCTGTGATGGTTGCGACGGTCTCGAGCAACGACGTGCGTAAAGAGGTTTGGGCCTGAGCGATATCACGCTCTACATTGGCGTTATCCTCAACAATGTTGCTTAAGGTTGTAACAAGTCTTCGCAGGTCATTTTCGCTAAAGGTTGCTGCTGTTAAACCGAGTTGTGTTTCGATGGATTCACGTTGATAATGGATACCCCAAGCGAGCGTAAACCACAGATAAAGACCCAGTATTACAAGAACAGTTCGGCGCAGCCAGCGTAAAAAATGCTGGCGCAAACATTTTTTACGCCGAAACTGCCTCACTGTCCATACGAGCCAAACAATAGGTAGAAGTACAAGCAATATGCCACTGATAGAAAATGGCACGCTATTCGTAATAGGAACGAGCAGGCTCGCAAGAGTTGGATAAAGCCCTAAACTATACATGTTTTCTATCCAGCGGCTCGAGGGTTGAACGAGTGACCAAAGCATACTGATCATAAGCAAAAGCAGTACGGGCAACCACTTCAGCCAGAAGACCTTAGGTTGCTTACCAAGTTCAAGAGTTTTCACATTTCTAGTCTACCGAACCTGTTAAGCTAACGAGCGTGTTTGATGAACGCCTGCGTGTTGTGAAAGCAAACGTGTTCGTGCCTGTGGCGCAGCGTTTTTCGGATATCCCACCTTTGCAAATCACGTTGTTAGCATTTGTTGTTGGACTTTCGGCCGCACTTACTGCTGGATTGGGTTACTACCTTGTCGCACTTTTATTGTGGCTCGCAAACCGTTTTCTCGACGGACTGGATGGTGAAGTGGCTCGTCTGCGGAAGGAGCAAAGTGATTGGGGCGGTTACCTAGATATCATTTGTGATTTTGCCATTTACGCGCTCCTACCCTTTGCGCTTGTGTGGTCGCTTGGTTCACTCGGTACTTTTCTTGCTTTTGCCTTTTTGCTCCTTACCTTTTATGTTAATGCGGGGTCGTGGTTGTATCTTTCAGCCTTGTTAGAAAAACGCGCCCACTCCTCAGGTTATACGAGCATTGCCTTCCCCTCTGGTTTTGTTGAAGGAGCAGAAACGATAATTTTTTACAGTCTTTTTTTAGTGTTTCCAGCTTTTGCACCCTATCTTATGTTGGTGATGGCCCTCCTTATCATCTTCACAATTTTTCAGCGGCTTAGTTGGGCAGAGTCAAACTTACATTAAGTACACTTCATGACTCACCTTTTTATAAAACAAATGGGTTTAGGATGAAGGAGACTACAGTGATACTTTCGTGAACCTTGTAAAGTCATACTAGTAATGATGACGGCTCCACCACCCTTTCTCAAACGCCAGCTCATTGCCTTGCTCTTTTGGTTCGCGCTCATTGCTGCGCTTGTGGTGTACTCAAGCCAGCACAACCTCACTCCCCTCGCAGCTACACGCCAACTCACGACTGCGCTTGCAGATATGCCTATTCACTTGCGTGGTCTTATTTTCACAGCTGTGTACACTGTGCGTCCCTTAGTCTTTTTCCCTGCGAGTATTTTGACCTTAGCGATAGGTGCTTTGTGCGGGCCGTTGTGGGGCATTGTTTATGCGGTACTGGGAAGTAATCTTAGTGCGAGCCTCGCTTATGTGGTTGGGCGACTCTTGAGGCAAGATGTTGTAGCTTCAGAAAATCAAAATGCACTGCAACGTTATTTGCAGCGGATGCGCCACAATAGTTTTGAAACCATTTTTATTATGCGCCTGATTCTTCTGCCTTACGACTTGGTGAACTACGCTGCTGGTTTTCTAAAAATTAATTATGTTCCATTTATTTTGGCGACCATGCTCGGTTCGATTCCTGGTACGGTCTCCTTCGTGCTCTTTGGGGCCTCGAGCGGTTTAGAAAGTGGCACACCAAAGTTTGATTGGCGCATCCTGGTGATTTCTGTACTCATTTTTGGGACAAGTTTAGTAGTCTCGAGACTTGTCAAACGCCGTGAGGGTGTTGCGTGATTCAGTTTCGCCCTGTTGAATTTCATACGGCAGTGATTGGTGCAGGTTCGGCAGGGCTTACCGTTGCTGTTGGGCTTTCGGGCTTGGGTAAAAGTGTCGCGCTTATTGAAAAAAAACACATCGGCGGGGATTGTACGAACGTGGGTTGTGTGCCATCAAAAACTTTGATTCACCTTGCCTCGCATCTATCTGAACACAAACTTAGTACCCCAGAGATTCTCGCAAAAGTGCGTGAACGCCGCGATCACTTGCGCGAAGAAGAAACGACCTGGATTAAAGGTGTAAAAAATCTAACGGTCTTTGAAGGCGAAGCAGCGTTTGTAAATAGTACGACGCTTTCACTCAACCTCCCTACGGGTGAACAAACCATCACGGCAAAACATATTGTGATTGCTTCGGGCTCCTCGCCTATTGTTCCTAGCATTCCTGGGTTGCCTCCTGAAAACATCTTAACGAATGAATCCTTATTTGATGTTACCCAACCACTAAAACATTTCGTAATTATTGGTGGCGGCATTATCGGCTGTGAAATGGCTTTTGCCTTTCGCAAGCTTGGTAGTAATGTAACCATTGTTCAACGTGCCCCAAAACTTTTGGACAGGCTCGAGCCCGAAGTCTCAGAGCTTATGGAGACACGTTGCAAAGAGGTCGGTATCAAGGTGATCGTGAATGCCACAGCCCAAGCTTTTGAGGAAAAAGGTTTGAGGCTCGAGCAAAGAGGTCAATCCCTCCGTGTCGAAGAGGTTGACAAAGTGCTCGTTGCGGTTGGGCGTAAACCAAACTTAGGCTTTGCTTTGGAGAAAACTAGCGTAACGTTTACAGATAAAGGCGTGCTAACGAGTAAACGCCATCGAACAAATGTGCCAACAATTTACGCCATTGGTGACGTAAGCCTAACCTCTGCATTTACACATACTGCGAATGCACAGGGAAGACGAGTTGTGCAGAGCATTGCCCTACCATTTTTACCGCAGAGTAAGGAAGCCGTTTATCCAAACGCAGTCTTTACCGACCCAGAAATTGCCCAAGTTGGCCCGTCACTTGCAACCTTGCAAGAAACCTATCATCCGAACCTTCTTCGCACGTTGCGCTTTGCATTAAAAAAGACCGACAGAGGTTACACCCAAGGTTTAGAACATGGTTTTATTCTCATTCATACTATGCGTTTAACAGGCCGAGTGCTCTCTGCAACGATTGTTGCCCCGAACGCTTCAGAGATGATTTCAATTCTCACGCTTGCTATCAAGGAGCGCATTTCGCTTTATAAGCTTGCCAATGTTGTTTTTCCCTATCCTGTATTATCGGAAGCCATAAAAAAACTTTCAGACCAATTTGTCTTTGCGACGTTGCCGAAGCTGCCCCAAGAACTCGCGGCGTATGTGCGTTACCGTTGGGTAGGAATAGAGAGAAAGGAGAAAGGAGAAAGCTAAAAGTTTTTCCCTCCTTCCTCCTTCCTCCTTTCTTCTATCTTGAAAATCCTCTTCGCATTTGCATCTGTGTACGCTTCAACTTCATCTACACTCTCGCCGCGCAACGCTCCTAAGAACGCCGCTGTGTAACGCACGTTCGCGGGAACGTTTTTCTCACCGCGCTTCGGGAGGGGGGAGAGGAACGGGCTGTCGGTTTCAACCAGCAGTCTGTCTTTGGGAATAATTTTTGCTGCTTCCTGAAGTTCTTTGGCTTTTGAATAGGTCAGGTTGCCTGCAAAAGAAACCATCCAACCGAGCTCGAGTCCCACCTTCAAAAGTTTTGCGTGTCCGTTAAAACAGTGCAAAATGCCTTTGGTGTAACCTGTTTCTTTCAGCATTCGCGTGGCCTCGAGCGACGCATCGTCTTTACTTCCCTTATCCCGCACGTGCAGAATGAGCGGCTTATCCAGGCGACGCGCTAAATCCGCTTGCCACAAAAAACCCTCACGCTGTGTTTTTAAGGTCTCATCGTCCCAGTGAGTGTCAAATCCAGTTTCACCGATGGCGACGACGTTAGGCTCTTGGGTCATCACTTCTATTTGCTGACGAATAGTGCTGTCTTTTGCGTCGCTGGCATTATTGGGGTGAATTCCAACAGCCGCCCAGACATTGGGGTAAGCGCGGGCTAGCTCGAGGGTTTTTTGACACCTTTCCACATTTGTACCTATGCTAATCATAGCGGTAAGGTGGGAATCAGCGGCTAAGGCAGGGTTAGAGCAGTAATCCAGATGACAATGACTATCTATCATAAAGCTTAATTATGGCACGAGTTACTATAATGACTCGCTTTTAGTAGCTTGTGGTACAAAATAGGCTATTTTTAAGGTTTTAGTGATACAATGTAAGTTGTGTTACAAAAATGTGTGAGAATTTTGTAAGACATGACTTGCTAGGCTATAGGTAGGTTTGAAGTAGGGATTGAAAGAGAGGCTCTTGTGATGTTACAACGAAGTGAAGTCAACGAAAAGGTACGCTACCTTTCGGCTGACGAGTTGAGTGAGATTATTACGAAGTGTGAGCGTGCCATAGCAGAAGGCTCTGCTGAAATTGATGACTATGAAGCTTTCGTGCTGTGCCAACAAGAGTTGGCCCGCCGTACCTGGACACACAGTTAAGGCAGAGGCTAAGGCACAAGGCTAAAATCTGTTTCTTACGCTCACTTGAAGAACCACTATTGTAATGTTTTAGTTCCACCCAGACTTCCTATTTTTTAACTCATGCAATATTCGTTACACTTGACCATGCCCAAAGTGGTAATAGTGATGGTAGCGGTATTCAGCCTTAACGTACTCACGTGTCTCTTCATTCTCTTTTTCCTGTGTTGTTTAAGACAGGCTCGAGCCTCGAGTTATATGCTCCTCTTGGTAGGTCTTCTCGTTATTTTAACAGCCTGTGCGCCGCCACAAGTTACAACCGTAGCCAATGCACAAAGCATTGAAAGCGAAGGCCGCGCCTCTTGGTACGGCGCAGAGTTTGCAGGCAGACCCACCGCCAACGGCGAAATTTATGACCCCAGCCAAATGACCGCCGCACACAAGACCTTAGCCTTTGGTACATTTGTCCGCGTGACCAATCCTACCTCTGGGCAAAGTGTGGTGGTACGAATTAATGACCGCGGCCCCTTTAAGCCTGGTCGCGTTATTGACGTGTCACGGGCGGCAGCCGAACAACTCGGCATGATTGGACCTGGGGTGATGCTCGTAAAGCTCGAGATTGTTTCTGACCAAGTACAATCGCAAGCGGCAGCAGGCGGTAACCAAATTTTAGCGGCAGACACTGCGTTGCAAGGCTACAGTGTTATTAGTTCGCAGTATCCTGTGGGGAAACTGCTGCTCTTAAGTTCTGCGACACAAGCCCAACCGATTATGGTGCGCGTAGTGAGTAATGACATGCCAATCTCGAGTGGTGTAGAAATGTTTGCACCGAATGATTTGTTTGCGAAGTTGGGTGAGCAAATCACGGTGGTTGTAGGGAACTAGTCCAAAATTTTCTGTGATAGTTGTATAGATAAATGTAGCCTCATACATTAAACTACCACGTGGCATTTTGATTCGATTGCCGACACTCGTAAATAGCTTGAAGAGGAGACCCACGTGAAACGATTTCGTAAACTAGCTCTGCTTCTACTTGTGTTACTTGCAGCCTGCGCCCAACCCCCACAACAAACTGAAGAAACAATGGGAAGCAGTGTCGTAGGTGGTACGGGCCTAGCAGGTGAATACTTCGACAATATAGATTTTACTGGCACAATGGAAATCCGCACCGATGCCACCATTGACTTTGCCGCCAGTACCACTGACCCCATCTCTGGTATTGCCGCTACCACCTACAGCATTCGCTGGACAGGCCAAGTCGTCCCAGAATACGGCGAGGAATACACCTTCTACCTCACCCACACTGACGGAGCTAGACTTATGGTGAACGGTCAAGTGTTGGTGGATAACTGGAATGACCAAAGCCAAATCACCGATAGTGGCACAGTAACCTTACAAGCGGGTGTAAGGTATGACATTCGTATAGAGTCTTACCGCAACGCCACGAACGCTGGCATGATCAAGCTCGAGTGGCAAAGTACTACTCGAATAAGGGAGATTGTGCCAAAGGATAGGTTGTTTCCTACGGGGTCGAATGCAAATGATGCACTCACACTTGCTAAAACCGCAACAAATTTCCCTGCCGATTTTGTAGATGATCCACTAAACACTGTTGGTGTAAAAACTCCAACTAATTTCTCTCTTGTTGCACGAGAACAAAATAAGCGTGCGCTCATTTCTGCAAAGATTCGAGATAATCGCGTTACAGGTCTTTATTACGTATCAGCCGAAAACAGCACCTTAACCTTAAAAGACTTATTGGCAAATAGAACCTATGAGCTGGGAGCAAGCTCGACTTATTTTGGTACGAATGGCGGTCAAATAGAAAGCCAACGTCAAGCACTCCTAGACAAAATTGCCCGCGCTCTGTCACGAGATGAAATTGGAGTAAATTCTGGAGCGACTTCATCAACAGGAAGCCTCGATAGAATTGAACCTCAAGGTGTTGTGGATCAAGCCTGTACTTATCTTGTTGAACTGCCACAGTCTTGTACTCAATGCGAAGATGAAGCGGAAGAGTATAGAGAAGAGGTGTGTTCTTTAACGGAAGCGATTGTTGTTGACTTTTTCTCTACTATAATTGTACCAGAAATAAAAATCGCTTTTGGTTTGGAATTGGCTGATGGCTCTTACAGTCTTGTTGGTGATGCTGAAGAGCTTGTTGATGACCGTGAGGAATTTAGAAAGTGTACGGGTGGTCAAATCCCGAGCGACCAAGGTAGCTTCGTTCCTGCTTGCCCTCAACCCTTAACGATTGACGGGCCTACACCAAGCAGTGTTAGTGTGGTCTCGAAAGTTAGTGATGGAGGTTCTAGAGACATTACGATTGGTAATTCAGCTTCATCAGGTAGACCACTCGTTATGAATGTTCTATATGTGGCAGATGGAGGTATAGGTCAAGCAGGTGTCAATGTTTATGTTGACGGTATGGTTGGTAAACTTTGGCTATCTCCTGGTGAAAGTACAACAATAAGGCTTTACTATAATTGCCCGAGCACTCCAACCTCTGCAAGTGGAAAAGTTTTGATTTACCACAACGCAACTAATGCTCTAGATTCTGAACCTTTGACTGTGCCTGTGTCGCTCGAGTGTGTGGCTGAAGGAACTCCTGCCATAGGTCTTCCTGAAACAGCAACAATGTCAACAAACTGGGATAAGCCAACATCCACCTCAGTCACAATCACGAATAGTGGTGGTGGTGTTTTAGATTGGACGATTGGTTCACTTGTCTATAGAAATCCTCGAGGGGAAACTTATACACCACTTGAGCCTATGATAGGAGGAAGTGGTAGTGGGGAACTTGCCCCTAATTCAAGTGCCTCCATCACTTTCACTGGTAGTTGTGTTAAAGACTATCTCACCATTACTTATGACCCACAGTACACGGCATATGTAGAAATTGAAAGTAAAAGTAACTCCAGTATCAAAAAGACTATTGCGGTTTCGCTTATTTGTAGAGGTGCCTATGGTCACTTCTTGGAGGGTGCTACAGGTTACTGCAACAATATTTCTTCAGATCCGGCGACCGATCCATATATGTATAAATTTCAGGAACGTGCAAGAGGTTATGATGGGTCTATTGGTGTTGATCTTCAAGGAGGAACGTGTGCTTCACCTAATTATGAGGCGGCGAAAGTAAAAGCAGTTGAAGGATGGAATAATCCTGAAAGCTATTATTGGTTAAGTGGTTATTCTGGTATGGGTGAAATACTAATGATAAACCCATAATTGCTCCTTTTCCTTTGAGTATGCAATTGCGCTGAGCATCTCCATCAAAATATAGGCGAGCTCGAGTCACATTGGTGGACTCGAGCCCCCACCTATCTCAGGCACTGTATATTTTCTGGCTCGAGGGTCTGGGGTGGGCTCGAGCCTAATAAAAAAATATAAAACTTTACTCGAGTTGGCGTAACAATGTTGTTGAATCACGCCTAGCATGAAAACACGCAAATATAATAATGGTTTGACCTAGTTCACCATGCTCGAGCAATCCCTCTTCAACTTGGGGGGATTTGCAAGTCAGAGCAAGACATGATTTTAATTGGGATGAAAGCAAGCTTGGGCCATAAGTAAAATCTCGAGCCTACATTTATCTCGAGTCTCGTTTTTATCTCGAGGGTTTGGGGTGGGCTCGAGTTACCTACTCTTCACTCACCAACTGATACATCCCACCATCAATCGTCAAAATAAATAGTTCACCCTTGTTATCTTCAAAAAAAGAACTAATCTGATAATCCGTGTCGAGCACTTCTTGCGCGAGGCTGCCGTAGGCACTGTGGCTTAAAGCCCACATGCGCCCGTTCGTCCAATCGGCGAAAAAGTAAAAGCCTTGCATGGTAGGGAAGGCTTCACCGCGGTAAACATAACCGCCGGTGATGGCATTGCCACCTTTTTTATCAAAAGCTACATGCCCATAGTGATAGAGGGGTGAAGCGTAACGGCGTGAGGTTTCGCAGTTGGGGTCGGCGTAGCGCTCTTCTTTGGGTTGGTCAGTGGGAAGGGGGAAGAAGAAGCATACTGGACCTTCTTTGTGAGGCCAACCGTAGTTTGCTCCAGCTCTTACTAAGTTTACTTCTTCCCAATCGTAATTGCCGACATCGCTTAAATAGAGTTCATGGGTTTCGCGGTCAAAGGAAAACTTCCAGGGATTGCGAAAGCCGAAGGCGTAGATTTCGGTTTTGACCCATGAGAGTTTCGTAAAAGGATTATCTGCGGGAATACCGTAATTTTTTCCTCCGTCTTGCTCGTCAATATTGATGCGTAACAGTTTGCCTGCAAAGCTGTCGAGGCGTTGGGCAGCGTTAAAATCTGCTACTTTTTGTACCAAAGGTTCACCGCCATCACCAATCGCAATATAAAGATAACCGTCTGGGCCAAAGTTTAGTTGGCCGCCTTGGTGGTACGGAGCTTTTGGAGAGAAGCGAAGAATTTCTTTGGCACTTTTGGGGTCAGCGAAATCTGGAATGTTTTTGTAAGCTAAATATTCTGCAACAATAAAGTCCTCGCTGTCTTTTTCGATGTAGCTCACAAAAAAGCGGCGATTATTTTTATAGTCAGGGTGAAACGCGATGCTGTACATGCCTTGCTCAGCACTGAGAGCTGTGACGATACCGTCTAAACTAAGGAAAGGTAAGTTGTATTGTTTACCATCTTTAACAATATAAACAAAGCCGTCAAGTGACACAATAAAGATGCGCCCTGTATCATCGTTGGGCATAGTGGCGTAAACAGGAAGTTGCAAGTCTGACAAGACAGGCTCGAGCTTTATCTCAGGAAAATTAACTTGGGCTAGCGTGACAGGAGCTAATAAAAAGAATGCGAGAAGACGTAAAAACTTCATAGTGTCTAACGTATCGCCCTAGGGTGAGGAGAGGGTTAGGTAGCGAGAAGATTAAGCAGTTGTCTTAAATCGTGGATGGTGTAGGTAGGTAAATCAGAACGCTCACCAGTGGGGGCATACCAGCATGTATCTAAACCGTAAGCATGTCCACCGCTAATATCGGCACTAAAGCTGTCACCAATCATCAAGACAGTTTGTTTATGAGGTTGTCCACTCTCTCGAAATGCAGTCTCGAAGATACGTGGGTCGGGTTTAGCGAAGCCAATTTCGCCGGACACCACAATTTTCTGAATGTAAGGATGCAGGCTTGAAGCCTCAAGGCGAGGTCGCTGCACTTCTTTGAGACCATTTGTGAGCAACAAAATTTTGTAGTGTTGCGAAAGTGTTTTGACAACCTCGAGCGCGTGTTCGAGCAGTGGCCCTTGTTGAGATAATGTCTGCACGTAATGCTGACTGACCTCTTCAGCATTTACAGAGATGTTGAGAGTCTCGAGCCAACGTTCAAAACGCTGAAGTTTAATCTCTGCTTGTGTGATTTCGCCACGTTCAAATGCAAGCCACAAGGCTTTGTTGATACTTTGATAGTTTTGATAAGCACGGTTGCTTAAGGGTTGACCGAGTGTTTCTATCACTTCCGTAAGTGCGAGTTTTTCAGCAAGGTCAAAATCAAAAAGTGTGCCGTCAGCATCGAAGAATAACCAGGAATAGCGCATTGCGCTAGCATAACGCGGAAAGGCAGAAACCTGTGAAGCAAAGTGAGACGTAAGAGGTGAAACGTTGTCGTTACATCTTACATTCGACTTACGCTCTAAGTTATTCGCTTGCGACTTGCAGGAGTGTGCTGAGTCCATTTTGGAATGCAGATAGGCTACCGCTCGAGCTAGCGATGCGCCAATCGGTTTCTTTGTCTTCATCAAACCAAACGATAGCTTCGATGCGAGGAAACTTGGTCGAGGCAAACATATCAGCAATCCACTGGGCTTTGTTGCCACCGTGCTCCGTCGAGGCAACCTCGGCGAGCCAGATGGGTTGAGGCCCGAGAAGGCTCACGCGCTCGTAGGGTTGCGCGAAAATTTCTTCATAGCTTTTCCAAGCAGTGTAGCTTCTAACGGTTCCCCAGTTGTAACCGTCGAGGGCCAAAATGTCTACATAGTCGGTGCCAGGATAGTACATTTCAAATTTGTTGTCGTCTACGCGGGGTTCATCGGTAATATTGGGTGACCAAACCCACTTAACATTGCTTGCGCCTTCAGCTCTAAAAATATCTACAACATGCTTCCAAGCTAAAACGAGTTTGGCGGGGTTGCCGTGCCAAGGTGTCCAGTTACCATTCATTTCGGGAAAGGGGCGGATATAAATTGGCCCACCAAAGTCTTTCGCACCAACGGCCCAACTTTTGATATAAGCGTCGTGAACGCCATTAATAATATCGTCTAAGGGTTGGCGGTGGGGCTGCCAAGCGATCATGGGCAGGCGACCACCTTCTGAGGCAATCTCGAAAAGATGAGCGTCCCAGGTGTGGTCAAAGCTCATGTACCAGTGGACGATGCTTAGTTTTTGACCGAGTTGACCTTCGAGGGTATAGACAGGTTCCATGCCACCCCAAACGCCGCCATAGGTATAAGAGCCAAAGAGGGGTTTGTTCGGTAGCGTTGTTGGGGTTTGGGGTTTGGGGCTCGGGAGTTGCGGCTCGACGAGAGGAGTGTCGCTCTCTTGGTGAGAGGTTTCCGTAGGAGGGGTTTCTTTTACAGGGTTATGACCCAGAGGGGACGATGCAGGAGAATTCGCGCAGGCGGTCATAAGGACTAGGCTAAGCCATAAAACGAGGGAACGTCTCGAGCGTCCTAGTAAACTGATGTTAAGCCGTGATATCACAGTCAGTATCCTTTGAGAGTGCGTAAGTGGGCGTTTACACCGACGGTGATGCATGAGACAGCGTTGATGGTCGGTTGCGCTACTAGCTCCACGTATGCCAAGCGCCCACATTGCGGCACACGCTTCATTGCTTCCAAATAGTCGTTCTGTTTGGGGTATTGCTGGGGTTAGTACATAGGGCGCGTCTTTTTTCGCGCTCTACGCTCTCATAATAGACAAAGCACTCTTACAAGAGGCTTACAAATTAAGGGAAATCCGTGTGAAGTTTTTCAAAGTGGGGTTTGGGGTTTAGCATTTCAGCATTTCGGCAAACGGTCAGTGGGTTAGAAGGTTTAGGTATAGGTAATCAGCTTTTGATAAGCTATGACCTTATGTCTTATCCTAATAACACAGCCCGCTTACTTATTTCTTGCCAAGACCGCCCTGGCATTGTGGCGGCGGTTTCACAGTTTTTGTACGCTCACGGGGCCAATATCCTCGAGTCCCAGCAGCACTCTTCCGACCCGACGGGTGGCACGTTTTTTATGCGGATGGTGTTTTTTTTAGAGGGCTTGGATGTAACTCGGCCCCAATTTGAAAAAGCCTTTCAAGACGTGGTGGCGAGTAAGTTTGCTATGACCTGGAGCGTGTCCTACGGTGACCAAAAGAAACGCATGGCCATTATGGTCTCAAAATATGACCACTGCTTGCTCGAGCTTCTCTGGCGGTGGCGCAGTGGCGAGTTAGAGGCTGAGATTCCTTTTGTTCTTTCTAACCACGAAGATTTAAGAAGTGTTGTAGAAGGATTTGGGCTGAGTTACCACTTCATGCCCATTACCAAAGAAACGAAAGAAGCACAGGAGCAGAAAACGCTCGAGCTGCTTTCAGGCAACGTGGATGTCATCGTTTTAGCACGCTACATGCAAATTCTATCAGGGGAGTTCTTGCGACATTATCCGTCGCAAGTTATCAATATTCACCATTCATTTTTACCCGCGTTTGTTGGTGCGAATCCTTACAAACATGCTTACGAACGTGGTGTGAAACTGATTGGTGCAACCGCACACTATGTCACGGAAGAACTCGATCAAGGCCCCATCATCGAACAAGACGTGCGGCGCGTTTCACACCGTGACAGCGTACAAGATTTAGTAACCGTCGGGCGTGAGATTGAGCGGGCGGTGCTAGCGAGAGCTGTTGCAGCGCATATTGAAGACCGCGTGATTGCTTACGGGAATAAAACGATTATCTTTGAGTGAGTCTTAGTTCCATTATTTTTTGTCTTGGTGGTTAAACTTTGATTTTTGCATTCTGATGACGAGAGAATTACAACACCCATTCCCCTGAACGCATGATAGGTTCACTGCTACCATTACTCGTAATGCCGTCAACGTCTACGTGCTCTGCACCAATCATCCAGTCGGTATGAATGAGGCTGTCGTTTGCGCCTAGCGTTTTTCATTCGGCATCGCTGAGTGTTTCGTAGCCCTCGAGATTTTCGCTGTAGCACTTACCAAGCGCGATATGACTGGCTGCATTTTCGTCAAAGAGCGTATCGAAAAAGAGTAGACCTGTTTGAGCAATCGGTGAGGTGTGGGGGACGAGGGCGACTTCACCTAAACGTTTTGCACCTGCGTCAGTCTTGAGTAATTTCTCCAAAATGTCCTGACCTTTTTTGGCTTCTGCTTCGACAACCATGCCACCTTCAAAGCGAACATGAATGTCCTCATTACCGTAAACGCTTAAAGGTTTCGTACTGCTTACGTGTCCTGTGACGCGGTTTGCATCTGGCATCGTAAAGACTTCTTCGGTGGGAATATTGGGAATACAAGTGACACCGTTCTGGGGATTGCCACGACCACCGACCCATCGGTGTCCTCGTGCGAGCCCGATTTGAAGGCCGGTGCCAGGGCCACGAAAATGCAACGCCCCGTAACGTTTTTCGTTGAGAAGTTTTACTTTGGCCTCGAGCGTGTCTAAGTGTTGTTGCCAAGCTGTAATGGGGTCAGCCGTGCCAATTCTCGAGATTTCAAAAATAGCATTCCACAATTTACTGACGGCTGCCTCTGTTGTGGGGTGGACTCGAGGGCTAGAGATGAAGTGTAGCGGCAAAAAGAGAGTGCGTCTTCATCATCGTTGTAGCGCACCACGACAGTTTTTGCACCCACTTTGTAAGCTTCGGCGACGAGTTTGCGAACTAAGAGCGTATGTTCGATATTGGCAGACAACACAAGGTCTTGTGCCTCTTGTAAATTGAGCCCTATTTTAATGCCAACCTCGGCTAGCTGCTGAAGTTTATCGTCAAAGGTCATAGTTGTATCTTACAGTACCTTTGTGTTAGGCTCCATCCTATGAACGACCCACGCTATCCCATAGGTACGTTTACGCTTGAGGGTGCTATTGACGCAGTGCAACGCGAGAAATGGATAAGCGAAATTGCTGCACAACCTGCTAAGCTTCGTGACGCTGTTGCTGGACTTAGTGATGCACAACTCGATACACCTTACCGTAATGGTGGTTGGACTCTGCGCCAAGTCGTGCATCACGTGCCAGATAGCCATATGAATGGGTATGTTCGTTTTAAGTTGGCACTCACGGAAAACAATCCGACGATAAAACCCTATCTCGAGCATGAATGGGCAAAATTGCCCGACTCAACTTTGCCCCTCGAGATGTCCTTAAAGTTATTCGAGGCCATTCACGAGCGTTGGACGAAACTTCTGCAACACATGACCGATGTGGATTTTGAAAGAACCTATGTTAATCCTGAATCACGAAAACAATGGCTGTTGAAAGAAGCTATAGGTCTTTATGCGTGGCATGGCAATCATCATATTGCACACATAACAGAGCTTAGAAAACGTAAGAATTGGTAAGCACTTTGTAGGGACGCACGGCCGTAGCTTCGCTTGCTTACAACCCGCATCCCTATAAAGTGTTTATTATTGATAAATACAAGGCATAGTTTAACGCAACGCTGCCCATTCATCTACTCGGTCAAGGTCAACTAAAACCTCGAGCTTTTCCCCAGATTCCCAACACGCTTTCTTGAATTCTTGATGGTAATCATCAAGGGCGTGGGTAGATTTTTTAACGGCCTCTCGAGATTGCTCGAGGCTCTCTGCGCGAATATAGCCGATGAGGTAATCACCATCGCTCGCTTTTTCTAGAAAGAAAGACTCGAGAAAAATACTTTCGTCACGTAATGTCTCCAATGCTTCCTCTTTGCGGCGTGTTATTTCAGCAGCCCATTCGCGTACTCTGTCTAACGAGTTTGGTTTTAGTTTAATTCTAACGCAGTGAAGTTGTTGCATTATCTAACCTCACTGCCATCAGCAATATCTCGGTGCAACCCGCTCACGCTAAGGTTCCCATCTTTATCTTCCGCCGATAAAATCATCCCTTGCGATTCGATGCCGCGCAACTTCACGGGTTTTAAGTTGGCGACGATAATCACTTTTGTACCTACAAGTTCTTCAGGTTTGTACCACTGGCGAATCCCCGAAACAATCGTACGCTCTTCAGGCCCTACTTTGACTTTTAACACTAAGAGTTTGTCGGCTTTTGGATGTTGTTCGCAGTGCAAGATTTTTCCAACCCGAAGCTCGAGCTTGGCAAAGTCATCAAGGGTAATTTCTGGTTTGTGTTCTAAGGTTTCTTGAGGTTCTTCCATCGTTGCGTTCAGTGCCTCCATATCTATACGTGGAAACAAGGGTTCACCCACGCTTGTTTGTGTGCTAGCAGGGGAGAGACCCCACTGGGCTGCATCCGAAAGTTTGACTTCATTCGCTAAACCAAGCTGACGACGCAACTCTTTGGACTTTTCGGGAGTGATGGGCTCGAGTAAAATACTCGCACAACGCAAAGCTTCAACACAACATGCTAAGACTGTATTCACTCTTTCCGTATTACTGTCTTTAAAAAGCTGCCAGGGTTGTGTATCGGCAATGTATTTGTTGGCTTTACGCACAGCTTCTAAAACACTTTCAATGGCGCGGTCAAACTGTAGGTTATTAAAGAACGTTGTCACTTTGTCTGGTAAAGATACGAAAGCGTTTTTAAGGTCTTCATCTATGGGCTCGAGTTTTCCTAATATTGGGAGTTTCCCGTCCGTATAACGTCCAATCATGCCGAGCGTGCGGTTAAGGAGATTGCCCAAGTCATTGGCTAAATCTGCGTTGATACGCTCAGCCATACCGACTTCGCTAAAGGTTGCGTCCAGCCCAAAACTCATATCACGCAACAAAAAATAACGAAAGGCATCATTGCCGTATTTGTCTTTTAAGTCGAGTGGACGAATGACATTACCTTTAGATTTGCTCATTTTACCTTGGTCAGTGAGCCAGTAGCCGTGAACATTGAGATGTTGGTAAATAGGCAGCCCCGCCGATTTGAGCATAATAGGCCAAAAGATGCCGTGCGGTTTCAAAATGTCCTTCGCAATAAAATGATTGACGTGAGGCCAATAACGCTGCACTAAGTTTTTGCTCTCGAGAGCCGAGTAGTAATTTGTGAGCGCGTCAAACCAAACATAGGTGACATGGTTGTCATCCCAAGGCAGCGGAATGCCCCAAGGTACACGGTTTTTGGGACGGCTAATGGAAAGGTCACCGATGGGTTCACGCAAAATTCCTAAAGCTTCATTCGCGTAGCGTTCGGGCCTTATGAAGTCGGGATTTTCCTCGATGTACTCACGCAGCCAAGGCCGGTATTTTTCCATCCGCAAAAAATAATTTTCTTCGCTGCGGTACTCGAGTTTAATGTCGTGCTGTGGGCATTTGCCGTCTAGGAGTTCTTTATCGGTATAGTAACGCTCGCAGCCTGTACAGTACAAACCGCCATATTCACCAAAGATAATATCGCCGTTATCGTAGGATTTTTGTAGAAGCTCGAGGACGACTTTTTTGTGTCGCTCTTCGGTTGTGCGAATAAAATCATCGTAGTGAATACCAATACTGTCCCAAACACTGCGAAACTTTGCGGCAATTATATCCGTATATTCCTCGGGTGTTTTACCCGCAGCTTTCGCAACTTGATAAATGCGTTCACCGTGCTCGTCTGTACCGGTTAAGAAAAAGGTGTCATCACCTTTCAAACGGTGGAATCGCGTCACGACATCAACAAGCGTGGTCGTGTAGGCATGACCAATGTGCGGTTCAGCATTGACATAAAAAATAGGTGTAGTTGCGTAGAAGGTTTCAGGTTTAAGATTTGGTTCATTGCTCATGGGGTTTCCTCCGAGATGATTGAGGGGTGTGGGTTGTAGGAAGTGGGGAAATATCTACAACCTACTTCTTACAACCCACACCCTAAAAAAGTTGATGTTTCAATAGTTAGCTTTACGCATTCGCTCGAGGTGCATCCTATCTCCTAACGGCAAAAAAATAAGGGTGCTGTAACTTGCCAGCACCCTGTGACGGTTAGTTTTTAACTATCCGAGTCCAGGGCTAAATTGCATCATTCGCCATACCATATAGCAAGGAGTATAGCAGTAAAATCCCAAAAGCGCAAAAACCCTGAAAGGTTCTTTATCCACAGATTACGCAGATTACATGGATTTAGAGTTTTTGATATTTGCTTCATCAGCGTAATTTGTGGACATCTGTTAGTTAACGTGTGTGCTGTTCGAGCCACCCCGCCAAAAATGCATGGGTATCAGAGGCTTTTACATTTTTATCTACAAGGCTTACATAAAACGTTCGGAGTCCTTGCAGTCTCGGGCTGGTTTTGTCGCGTCCGAAGCCAAAGACAATCATGCCATCATTGGACTCGAGCTTGTCCTTATCCCAAGATAAAAAGCTGAGCATATCGCAGGGGCTCGGCTGGGCTTGTTTGAGAACGAGTACGCGGTCTAAACATTCGTTGCCCATGTACACCCACGACCAGTTTTCGTACACAGATTGTTCTTTGTAGAAATTGGGCTTATCGCTTCGTAGCCCCTTGTCTGTTCCCCAAAACTGATGAGGCACGTCATACTTGCCACCAAGCGTGCCTTCGTACAAAAACCAATAGCTACGTTCTGGGTTTACTTTCAACATCGTGAGTTCTGCGTGCGTATCAAAAAAATCCCACCGCCACCCCCAGCGTCCACAAAGGCTAAAGGTCTCGAGACTCTTTTTAGAAACATGCTCACTGCGGCAGCCTGAAAAACCAGGATGGCCGTAACCGTCCTCTTCACCGCCAAAAACAAGATTCGGCATACCCCGAAAAGCGTTACCTGCTGAAGCAGGATAAGACGGTTTAGGGTTGGGGTGAAAGTTAAGCCAGTCGTTGCCGTCTTTATCAAGCAGGCTCGAGAATCCTCCTGCGGCTTTCTGATAAAAATATGTGCCATGTGGCGTTTCAATTTTGAAACACTCTTGCCCTTCATCACTCGTCTCGCTCATTGTTATCATTGCTAAAATATATCACCACAAAGACACAAAGGCACAAAAGAGAAATAGCAAAACTTTTTATTAAACACTTTCAGGACTTACGCAAACATGGTGCGCCAAGCAGAATAAGGGCGTTGTAACCCCTTGTTCCTTGCAAACCAACATGTGATTGAAGAATCTCCCGTAAGTTCTGACGTTGAGTCTCTTTGTGCCTTTGTGGTTAAACACTACTCGCCAGCTACAAACACAGCTGTTGTAAAGGCTGGTACAGAAAGTTGATTGTTGCGCTCGTAGAAAGCGGAGCGTTTAACGACAGTGTCTGAAGAGGCTTGCAGCAATGGATGTAGATGTAACCTTAAGTTTTGACCACCAAGCTCGTCTACCGTTACGGTCTGGTGTTTGTTCGTAGGATTAAACATCACGAAGATTTCTTCATTGTTTGGGTCTAGGTCGTCTAAACCTTCAATGTTATCTGACAAACGCATGACGATAACACCGGGGATTTGTTCAGCTCCTGTGTTGTAAAAGGTTAAGCGTTGCTGGATGTCTTCGGCGGTCTCGAGCCTAAAGAGTTTTGAACTTTGACGCAGTTGTAAATAGGTTTTGAAAAACTCAGCAGCGGTCAAAATGTCGCTTTGTTTAGGTTGCAGGGCAGGGTTCGCAAGCAATGGGCGCATGTATTGCCAGTTCTCTTTGTTATCACTTGCCAGCGGCACACCGACACCAAAGTTATTGCTCTTGTAACTAAAATCTAAACGGTTAAACCAATCACCTGAATTGTAGCTGTTTCTATCAAAGGATTTTGAGCGGAGTAGATCATCCCCTGCTTGGAAAAATGGCACACCCTGCGACAACAACACGATGCTCATACCAACGTTGTGTGCGCGAACCCGCGTGGCCATATCCGTGTTTTGGGGTAATTTGTATTGGTTAAAATCCCAGAACGTTTGGTTGTCGTGTTTGGAAATATAAACAATATGTTCTTGTGGGTCCAGGGTGTAGCCGGTGGGTTGACCATTGTAATCAACATCACTACCTTTGACGCTCTCACCATTTCTATCTATAAATTCATAGTCTGCTAAGTTGCCAGCGAGCCCTACACGGATTTGGTCAGCAGCGAGGAGCAAGCGTTCGCGTTGCGCGTCAAGACTACCTGAAGCTTTTTCATTGGGCATGTAAAAGAGTCCGCTCGTAAAACCTTGATTACCAACGAGTGTCGCACCGCTATCAAAGGGACCGCCACCACGCACTGCGTCGCGGAGTCTGTCGCTAAAGGTACCGATGCCTGTGCCAGCAAGATTGAGTTGTGTGGCATTTACGCTACGTGCGTTATTAGCAACTTCACCAAAATTCCAGCCTTCACCGTAGATGTAAATGCCTGTGCCGTCTACACCGTCTGCCTTTAACGTCAGTTTATCCAAAGCAGCACGTACCGCCTGCATATCAGCCACCATGTGATGACCCATGAGGTCAAAACGGAAGGCATCAATTTTATATTCCTTTGCCCAGAGCACCACAGAGTCCACCATGAGCTTTTGCATCATGAGGTGTTCAGTGGCAGTGTTTTGGCAGCAGGTGCTCGTTTCTACCGCGCCATCGGCATTGAGGCGGTGATAATAACCAGGCACGATTTTATCGAGAACAGATTTATCATTTTGCCCACTCGAGTTCGTGTGGTTGTAAACAACATCCGTGACAACGCGCAAGCCAATAGCATTTAAGCCTTGCACCATTTGGCGGTACTCGACAATACGTCTACTTTCATCTACGGCATACGAACCTTCAGGCACGTTGTAATGATAGGGGTCGTAGCCCCAGTTAAATCCATCCTGATCACGAATGGTGTTGATGGCTTCTTGTTGTTTATTGGAGTCAGGTGGAAACTCTGTTAAATCACCTGGATCTTGCCAAGTGGTTTTGTCTTCATCAATGGTGGCGATATCAAAGGTGGGTAACAAATGTAAATGACTGAGCCCAGCGTTTGCGAGTGAGCGCAAACGCTTCATGCCTCGGCTATCTGGATGTGTAAACGCGAGATAGGTGCCGCGCTGTTCTTCAGGGATAGTAGGGTCACTAACGCTAAAATCACGCATGTGAAGTTCGTACACGGTAATGTCTTCAGGTGTGATGCCTGGTTTTTGCAAGGTGTCCCAGCCTTCGGGTTTTAAGTCAGCATCTGCTAAATCCACAATCTGACTTTTTGTGCTGTTCATTGAAAGTGAGAGGGAGTAAGGGTCGGTAACGATGTTGGTTTCTATATTCCCTGTGCTCGGTGCGTACACTGTAACTTCGTAAAGATAAAATTTATTTTTCCAAGTTGCGTCACCTCGGATGCTCCAAATGCCAGTGATAGGAGCTTCTTCTAACTCGAGCACCTCTCCAGCAGTTTCATTGGTTGCATCGTCAAACAGATGGAGCTTAACGCTTTGCGCTGTGGGAGCCCACAGGCTCAAGGTTGGTACGTCACCTCCCCAAGCTACACCCAAACTTGCAGACTCAGCACCTGAGACATACGCGGTCAAGTCACCATCGGTTTCTACCGTTTCTCCCACATAGAGTTCGTCGAGCACGCCAGGAACTTGCAGTGAAGTTGCGTCAATGACTTTATCACCCGTAGTCATCGAAACCGCGAGTTGATTTTTGAGTAAACCTTTAGCTTCGGCAGCGTCACCTTCACGGAGGGCGAGCGCGGTGTAGCCCTCTAAGTGCGGAAACTTGGAGAGCACACGCTCAGGAATCTCGCCTTCGTAAAGCTCGAGCGGCAAGGTTTCACCTTCAGACATGCCAGCATCGGTTAGCTCGAGGCTAGCATCGGGTGAAACATGCAGTGCAAAGGTTGTGCCAAGCACGACTGTACCTACATCCCAGAGGATCAAATCAGGTGTAACCCAGTGGGCTTTAGCTTTGCTGAGATCACTTGAAGATGCGGTGGCAATATCAGGTCGTTCACTATAGATTGTTTCATTTCCCGAGAGGATCCATACTTCGTTGCCCATCGTGGCAGGTTCTAAAAACATGTCTGCGTTTGGGTCTTTTTCTTCGCCTTTGTGAAGGATAAAGCCAAGTTTCTGTGCATCAGATTTTAAGTTGACATCCCAGAAAACGCCGTAGTCTGTAGTGCCAGTAATGTCCAAGCCATCTTCCCAACGGGTAGCATCAGCAGCGTCTTCCCAGACGTGTAACTCGAAGCCATCATAGAGACCGTCCGGGCGGAAGTAGTGAATCCTCGCGGTGCCTTCGGCAGGTGGTTCTAAAGGTGGCGACGTGTAGATTGTTTCATCACCCGATTTTATCCAGACTTCGCGCCCGTGTTGCTCGAGCATCAAAAACATATCTGCACCTGGGTCTTTTTCTTCGCCTTTGTGAATGATAAAGCCAACCTTTGCAGCATTTTCTTTTAAGTTGACATCGTAGTAAACACCGTACTCGTCTTCACCGGCAATCTCTAAACCTTTGTCCCAGCTCACTTCGTCAGCGGTGTCTTCCCAGACGTGCAGCGTAAAGCCTTCATAGGCTCCGTCAGGGCGTTGGTAGTGAATGCGGGCGACGTTGTCAGGGAGTTGTGCGAAGGTAGTAGTGCATAACAAGACGCAGAGGTAGATCAGTCTTTTCATAAAGTCATTGTCCTTTCTCGAGCTTTAGCAGCTGACATAATTTAGTCTATGATGGCAAGATGGATGTTGAGCGTGATGTTGAATAGACCTGTATGCAGTTTGCATAGTTTATCACTCAGTAACCAGTATTAGTAAGTAAAGACACCCCTTGCGTTAAACTACGGTATGGCACAAAATCTTTTCAACCTGCTCAATCTACTGCCCATGCCTTTATGGTTAGGGATGATTCTTTTCCCGCGTACCAAGTACACGCAGCGTCTCGTGATGTCCTATTGGTACTTTATTGGACTGGCTGCGGTTTACGTCATTTTTATTGTGGTATCTATGTTTCAAGGTGGCGGTTTAAGTTTAACCTTTGATGGCATTCGCCAAGGGTTGAGCAGTGAGTGGGGGTTTCTGGTAGCTTGGGCGCATTTTATTACCCTCGATTTGTTTACAGGTGTATGGATTTTTAGGGACGCGAAATACTGGGGTATTAATCCAACGCTGTTCTTGATTGTGACACTGTTCGCCGGCCCACTCGGGCTTATGATTTATTTGCTAGTGCGGCAGCGCAAAACAAAAACTGACCCCGTGCGGACGTTGAATTAGTTAGCTAAAAGCAGAATATAGAATGTAGAAGAACTTCTACATTCTATATTCCTGAAATGCTGCTTTGTGTCTTCATGCCTTTATGGTAGAAGCTCAGGTGCGTTAAGGTGACTCCATGAAAATTTATACCAAAACAGGTGACAAAGGCGAAACAGGACTATATGGTGGTGAGCGTGTTGCAAAAGATTCATTGCGTGTGAATACGTATGGCACCGTAGACGAAGCCAACTCTGCCATTGGCATGGCGCGTTCACACTTGCAAGATGAAGCGATGGATAAAGATTTAGCCCACTTGCAAAATGCACTTTTCGATGTCGGTGCAGACCTGGCAACACCCAATGAGTCAAACTACCGCAAGAATGTTTCACCGATTGACGAACAAGACGTTAGCTATCTAGAGCAACTTATAGACCGCTATGACAATACACCACTCACTAACTTTATTTTGCCCGGTGGTCATCCGTCTTCAGCCGCGTTACACTTGGCCCGAACTATTGCCCGCCGCGCTGAGCGCGAGGTGACAACACTCAAACGTGAAGAACAAATCAACGAACATGTGGCGGTGTTTCTCAATCGTTTGTCTGATTTGCTTTTTGTGCTGGCAAGAGCTGTCAATGCAAGGGCGGATATCAATGAAGTAAAGTGGCATGTCAAAGGACGCTCGAGAGAGTATTCGCCTATAGGTAAAAAAGAGTAACTCTTAAGTTTCGTATAGCTCGAGCGGCAAAGCATCTGGGTCTGCAAAAAAGGTAAAGCGTTTACCTGTAAGTTCATCCACACGAATAGGCTCACTTTTTATGTTGTGAGACTCGAGGTATTTTACATATTCATCCAAATTTTCTACAGCAAAAGCCAGATGGCGTAAACCTCTTGCCTCTGGATACGAAGGTCTATTAGGTGGACTTGGAAACGAAAAAAGCTCGAGTTGCACACCGTTTAGCTCTAAGTCAAGTTTATAAGAATCTCGCTCAGCACGGTACGTTTCGCGCAAAATTGTAAGTCCTAAAATTTCTGTGTAGAAATGTTTTGATGCTTTGTAATCAGAGCAGATGACGGCAATGTGGTGAATTGCGTTGAGATTCATAAAAGTTCGCCAATCTTAGCAAGGTGGCTTTAGCCCCTTGCTGCGCCGATGATTGAAAAATTTGAAATGTTTTCGGGTGTCATTCATGATCCTTTTGGTGGTTTTTACAAGGGGCTGAAGCCCCTTGCTGACAGGGATGTGCTGAACGGTTAGTTTTCCTGATAAATAACAAATACAGTATCGTCTGCGACTTCGGTTTGATACAGCCGAATTTTTTTCACAGCAGGTAGTGAAGGTTTGCCCGTTTCCAAATCATACGTCGCGCCGTGATATTGACATTTCACTTTGCCTTCTAAAAGTTCCCCGTCATGCAAGGGAAACTTAGCGTGAGTACATTGGTCAGGTATGGCGTAAAACTTACCACCCTGATAAATCACGAGAACGCTGTTACCTGCAACCTCTACGGATTTCATGGTGTTGTCGGTGAAGTCTGAAACGTTGCCTACGGATATTTTTTCGCTCGTCATAAAGGCTCCAAGCCATCAGCCGTCAGCTATCAGCTTTCAGCAAAATTTTTTTAGCTGACGACTGATAGCTGATAGCTGTGAGCTATCTATAATTTTTCTTTCACGCCAGGTACACCCAGTTTCGCCTGCACGATGCGCTCCACGTACTCTGCGACTTTAGGCAGGGTGACGCGGCTCGTTACTTCGTGCAAAAAGCTCGTGACCAAAACGTGTTCGGCGACTTCGGGTTTAAGGCCCCTGGACATCAGATAAAAACGCTGGTCTTCGGGAACGGGGGAGACCGAGGAGCCGTGCGAGCATTTTACGTCGTTCGCCCCAATTTCTAACTGCGGAATACTGACGGCTTCACTTTCTCTGTCTAACAAAAAGTTGCGGTTGGTTTGGTAGGCATCTGTCTTCTGTGCCTTCTCGTCAACCTTGATGATGCCTGAATAAACGGCGGTGCTCGAGTCACGCAGCGCGCCCTTAAAAAGCAAATCGCTAAAAGCATGATCTTTGCTGTGGTGTTGCAGCGTGTATTGGTTGTAATGCTGCCCTTTATCTGCAAAATATAGCCCGAGCATTTCGGACTCACTGCCTGGGCCGTCCAGCACGCTTTCAACTTCTGCTCTGGCAGCGTCTGCGCCAAGACTGACGGTTAAGGACTCGAGCCTGCTGTTTCTGTCTAGCCTGGCCTGCATTTTATTGATGTGCGCCACCGTGCGAGACCAGTTTTGCAAATTGACATAACGCAGCTTGGCACCATCTTTAAGAATAAGCTCGGTAGCACCCGAAACAAAAAGTCTTTCGCCAAATTCTTCGCTACTGTATTCGTCAATGAAGGTAGCTTTGGCGTTTGCCTCTACAACGATGAGCGTTCTTGGCGCGATGATGCCACCTTTATCTGCGGTGATAAAGGCACCAAGTGGCAAGCTCACTTCGACATTTTTTGGAACATAAACGAACGTGCCGTTTTCCCAAAGCGCAGCGTTCAGTGCGCTGTATTTGGTTTGCGTAGCGTTGACAGCAGTAAATAAATGTTCTTTCACAAGAGCTTCGTGTTTTTGCAAAGCTGTTCGCAAGTCGGTGAAAATCACGCCTGACTCAGCAATTTTCGCTTCATAGTGAACGACTTGGTTGCCCTTGTGAACGATGATGCCTTCTGCGTCCGAGTCGGTCATCCTCATGCGGATACGTTCACTCACACTTTTATCTTTGGGTGCGTCTACGATGTCTAAGTTATTTAGCGCAAAGCGTTTGAGCTGCGTGTAACGCCACTCTTCGTCGCGCTCTGTTGGGAAAGCCATTCCCTCAAAAGAGCGCATTGCGGCGCGGCGTTCTTCGGCGAGCCAGGCGGGTTCGTTATGCCTCGTGATGATACGCTCAATCGTATCTCTTGAAATCACTGGGTTGTCGGTTAATGTTGCCATGAATATAATCCTCCTCGAGCTTAAACTTTAACTGCTAAGAGTTCGTCCATTTTTTCGTATAAAGATTCTGACCAAGATTTTGCGAGGGTTTCAATCTCTGATTTTTTCTGAGAGTCTAGCCATATTTCGTTCCAAGTTGATTCCCATTCTGAAAGTTGCTCTACAAGGTGAGATAAATCAGTTTGTAATTTTTCAGAAGCATCTACCTTTGACCACTCAGCAAGATGACGGGTTTCTACTAACCAAAATAATGCACCTTCTTTTGTCGTGTCATCGGCGTGTGCAGTGATGCGCTTAACATTAACAGCTAAATTTCCAAGACGGCGAGGTAAGGGTTGTTTCAGAAATCCTGCTTTACGCCTTTCAAAATCTGTTGCGGTCATGGCTCAACTCCATCAAATAGTTTCAGAATTACTTGCTCGACGCGCTTTCTTAGTTCAGGGTCATCAACTTCGTCAGAGCGATTTTGTGGCGGACGGCGGTTAATCATGGAATCGTAGCGGATGCTTTTGTTCTGCCAGTACCATCCAGCACCCCAAACATTCGCTTGTTCACTTCTTGCCTCGAGTAAAACCTCTTCACATTCATAATGCCACCCTGCGCCACCTGCTGCTATTTCTTGTTCAATATCTACAGCAAGTTTAATGTACTGTGTCTCTTTGTAAGCCTCGAGCATTTCCTGCATCTGTTCCTTAGTAGCGCGTTCGCGGATAATATGAATCATCTAAATCTCTCGCCAGAATAAAAGTGTCGGATCACTGCTGTCAGGATAAGTTCTTTCACCGCGTTGGATAAAACCTCGAGCCAAATAAAACGGAATACCTTTTGAATTGTTTTTGATGACAGCAGCCCACTGTTTTTTGGCTCCTTTTACTCTAGCTTCTGTCGTGGCAATCTCGAGTAATTGGCTACCAATACCTTCACTTCTGCGTCCTACATCAACATAAAGGTCAAAAATTTCTGTCTCAGTTTCTGAGGTCATCCCCCAGCCACTCGCGCCGACGATTTTGCCAGCCTCGTCAGCAACCCACCAACCATCCCAACGTTCGCGGGGGTTTATGTATTGCTTGACTTGCTCGAGGCCATACCAACCCTCAGTGATTTCTTTAATGTCTTCTTCTGAAAGAATATTGGCGTAGGTATCCCACCAAGCCTCAGAACAAAGCTCAGAGATTCTTGCTGCGTCGTTTGGTGAGGCTCTACGCATTGTAATCATTCTCGTGGCTACAACCGCAAACATCACTAGCTTTGCTTGCTTTCCCTAAAGCCTCCCGCCCTTCTCTAAACGAAAAATAACTCAAGCCCAAAAGCCCAACACTTTCAATATAGCCAAAGCCCGTTAGTTGAAACACGAGGCTCGAGCCTAGCAGAATCACTGACATATAAACACAAGTCATCGTGCAGTTGGCATCAGCAAGAATCGGTGCAGAGTTTAACTTATGACCCACATTACGCTTTGCTGCCACGAGAGCAAGCATGACGACAATTGAAATCAGCGAGATAATTAAACCAACGATGGTTGTTTCTGGCTTATGCGCTGTGATGATGCTAAGAAGCGCGGTAAGAATAAGCCCAGCCGTCAGCAAGTAAAATGCAACACCTGTAATGCGAAGCGCAGTTTTCTCAAAATTAGTTTTGGACGCTTCGGGGTTGCGCTGAATACGCAAAATCATGGCGATGATGCCAAGTCCTGATAGACATTCAATAAAACTATCCACGCCAAAGCCAAACAAGACCAGGGCTTCATCACTCACGCCGTAAGAGATGGAGATGATGCCCTCGAGTAAGTTGTAAACAAGCGTAAAAATACCGAGTAGCAAAGCGTACTGGTATAAACGCTGGGTCGTGTTTTGGGCAAAACGCAGAGTCATTTCAATTTCTCCTGCATCTGTTCTTTGCTAGCGCGTTCACGAATAATATGAATCATCTTAAATCTCTCGCCAGAATAAAAGTGTTGGATTACTACCATCAGGATAGGTTCTTTCGCCACGTTGTACGAAGCCTTGAGCCAAGTAAAATGGGATACCTTTCATATTGTTTTGGATGATGGCAGCCCATTGTTCTTTTGCACCTTTGTGTTTAGCTTTTTTTGTAACTTCCTCGAGTAACTTGCTGCCAATTCCTTTTCTTTTACAATGAATATCAACATAAAGATCAAAAAGCTCAGTCTCAGTTTCAGAAGTCATACCAGCACCTGCAACACCCAAAACATTTCCTGATTCTTCTGCAACAATCCAGCCATCCCAACGTTCGCGTGGTGCTATATGGTTCTTAACTTGCTCAAGGCTGTACCAGTTTTCTGTAATATCTTCTATTTCTTCACGCGGAAGAATATCGGCGTAAGTTTCCCACCAAGCCTCAATACATAATCGGGAAATGCTAGCTGCATCATTGAGTGAGGACTTACGCACGACAATCATTTAAGAAATTAGCCGACAGAGCCTTCCATCTCGAGTTCAATCAATCTATTTAGTTCTACGGCGTACTCGAGCGGCAACTCTTTAGCGACGGGCTCCAAGAAACCCCGAACAATCAGCGCAGCCGCTTCAGCTTCGGGCAGACCACGCGACATCAGGTAAAAGATTTGCTCGTCATTAAGTTTAGACACGGTTGCTTCGTGACCAATGTGTGCCGTCTTCTCGTTAATTTCAATATACGGATAGGTATCCGTCTTGGCGTTTTCGTCAAGCAGGAGTGCATCACACTCTACGTTGCTGCGGGCATTCGTTGCACCTTCGTGGATTTGTACCAAACCACGATAGCTGGCGCGCCCTGTGCCTTTAGAAATTGATTTGCTCACCACACTGCTGCTCGTGTTTGGCCCGACGTGAACCATCTTGGCACCTGCGTCTTGCCACTGGCCGTCACTAGCAAAGGCAATCGAGAGCACTTCACCGCGTGCGCCTTCTTCCATGAGGTAACAGCTCGGATATTTCATTGTCGTCTTGCTGCCAAGGTTGCCGTCAAGCCAGCCCATCGAAGCATTTTTGTAGACGAGTGCGCGCTGGGTAACGAGGTTGAAAACATTGTGTGACCAGTTTTGAATCGTCGTGTAACGTGCCTTCGCGTCTTCTTTTACGATAATTTCAATCACGCCACTGTGAAACGCATCGGTGGTGTAAGCGGGTGCGGTGCATCCTTCAATGTAGTGAAACTTGCTGCCCTTTTCACCAATGATGAGCGTGCGCTCGAACTGCCCTGCGCTTTGTGCGTTAATCAAGAAGTAGGCTTGCAGAGGCACTTCGATTTGTACGCCTGCTGGCACGTACACAAATGACCCACCCGACCACACGGCACTGTTCACCGCAGCAAAATAATTATCTTCAGGCGGCACGACAGTCGCAAAGTGCTCTTTGAAAATCTCGGGATATTCTTTGAGACCTGTGTCTGTGTCCAGGAAAATCACACCTTGGCGTGTCCACTCTTCTTTCAGTGAGTGGTAGACCATCTCTGATTCGTATTGTGCGCCTACACCAGCGAGGATGCGCTGTTCGGCTTCGGGAACGCCGAGGCGTTGATAAGTCTTGCGGACTTCTTCAGGAATTTCATCCCAGTTGTCGGTGGTGCCTTGCTTGTCTTGCGGACGGATGTAGAAATAAATCTCGTCAAAATTCAGCGAATGTACAGAGGTTGGCCCCCACTTGGGGCGACCTTTTTTCTCGGCGATTTCCAAAGCGTTCAAACGAAACTTCAGCATCCACTCAGGCTCGTTTTTCATGTAGCTGATTTGTTCAACGACACGTTTACTGAGGCCCTTCTCGCTTCTAAAAGCATAATCTTCGCTGAGCCTGAAGTTGTATTGATTCTCGTGTGTCATCCCCTCGAGCTTCGCGGCATCGGGGTGGGCGGTCATGGTTGGAACGATAATGTCGGACATGTGTTCTCCCTTCGGGAAAGCTCTCAGCTTTCAGCTCTCAGCCGTCAGCTAAGGCTTTTGGTTTTGCTGAGAGCTGAAAGCTGATGGCTGACAGCTACTTTATGCGGCTACCTGCTCTTTTACCCAGTCATAACCTTTTGCGTCGAGCTCCATCGCCAGTTCTTTCGGGCCTGTCTTGATGATTCTGCCTTTTTCCATGACGTGAACAACATCAGGAACGATGTGGTTGAGGAGTCTTTGATAGTGCGTGATAACCAGTGCACCGAAGTTTGGCCCCCTGGCAGCATTGACACCTTCAGAAACGGTTTTGAGTGCGTCTACGTCCAGACCAGAATCGGTTTCATCCAGGATGGCATATTTGGGCTCGAGCACGAGCATCTGCATCACTTCGCTGCGTTTTTTCTCGCCACCCGAGAAGCCTTCGTGCAGGTTACGCTCTAAAATCGAATCATCCCAATTCACATCCTTGACGGCTTTTTGGAGCTTCTTGTAAAAATCCATAACGCTGATTTCTTCGCCTTCGGGAAGTCTTGCGTTGATCGCTAAGCGCAAAAAGTTGGCAATCGAGACACCTGGCACTTCGACGGGATATTGAAACGCCAGGTAAAGACCTGCGCGCGCGCGTTCGTCGGGCTCCATCCCTACGATACTCTCACCGTCTACGAGTACATCACCTTCGGTTATCTCATAACTTGGGTCGCCTGCGATAACTTTGGCGAGGGTAGACTTGCCCGAGCCGTTTGGCCCCATCAGCGCGTGGACTTCGCCCTTGGGGATAGTGAGGTTGACCCCGTTCAAAATTGGGTCGCCGTCTACGATTCTTGCATGCAAATTTCTTATTTCCAGTTGCCCCATATCTTCCTCTTTTCTCCTGAATACTGGTCTTAAAATACTGCTCCTAAGTTGTAACCCTCAGAGTATAAACTAGGAGTCATTCCGATTTTTAGTATACACCTACAAAGCCTAATGCCAAGTATTTTGCTCGGATTTAGTCTAATAGGGATTTTGGTCTGAAAAAGCTGTGGTAATCATAATCACGGTAAATCACATTTGTTTAATTGTGATGTTGTGAGGGAAGGTAACGCAGCTCTTAATACTACTTTTCTACATAAATAGTTTGAGTATCTGGTTCAGAAACACTTTGAGCTTTCGTTTGTTGTGGAGCGGGAAGGCTTTTTTAGGAAGTCGGAATGGTGAAGCGCATATCAAGTACGTGTACTCCTAAAAACACAACCAGTGTTGCACATATTGCGTAATTCAGCCAAAGTCGAGAACTTAATTTATAAAACTCGAGAAAGGAATTTACGAAGGTCGAGAATCAAATTTAGAGTCGCCGAGAACGTCGAAAATTCTGTTCAGGACGCAGCTTCTACCGCTAGTAGATGTGTAGGAAATTGACGCTCATATTTGGCGAATTGCTGCTCGAGCAAATGTAAAAACGCTTCTCGATTTGACTAAATTACGCATTTGAAGACTCTTTCATACCAAGCTCGGTCAAAAGGTGCCTTTTTGTTTGCCATTTACTGTGTATTCAAAGCTCTCAGTCATGTCAAACGTGCTTAAGGATGTATTTTTAATGTCCACTTGCATACGGACTTTTTTGATTTCTGAACCATTTCGTTCTTCAATAAGCACATAGGCATCAGGGCCTGTCTCGTTGATTTGGCTGTAATCCATTTCTAGTTTTACATCGCCAACAATTGTTGCCCAAATCTGCGGTTTATCTTCTTGTGCATTTGATACATTCATAACTGTAAATGCTAGTGCCATAAGTACACTAAGCACACTCAGTCCAGCAAACCAATATGAAGGTCTCATGTCTGTCTCCAGTGGCTGTATTAGCCGAGAAATTCTAGTCAATAACTGTCCACCATTTGCAGAGGCTGCCAGCCCCATACGGATCTCTGCGAGGGTGAGCAGTGTTCGCGCATAGTGCTGGCGATTTCCCGTAAGTGACACAGCAATATCATCGCAGCAGTATTCGCGTTCTTTGCGGATGTGATGCGATACCCACCACACGACAGGGTGACAAAACAACAACGACTCGAGCACACTTTGCAACACATTGACTAAATAATCTTGCCGCATCACGTGGGCGAGTTCGTGGGCAAGGAGCATCTCGAGTTGCCTTGGCGAAAGACCCGTCACGGCACTCGTGGGTAACAAAATAACAGGGCGAAGCCAACCAAACACGACAGGCACAGCGACGAGTTTTGATTCTAAAAGGGTGATGTGCTGTTTTACATGTAGATGTTTTGCAAAATCTAAAAATTTGAGTTGTAGCGTTTGCTCTGCGAGAGTAACACCTTTGGTTTTTAAGCGGTGAAGCGTGACAAAGCTAAAAAGTAGTTTGCACGAAAAAACAAACGCACTGATGAACCAAGTCAACACAATCCAAGGTAGATAAAGCGTAAGCCGTGATTTTTCTGCAAAGCTCCGAATGGGTTGCTCGGGTAGAGGAAGTGCGGGCTCGAGTTGGGGAGCATCAGCCGTTGTACCTGACGTAACTGCAACATCCTTATTGCGCTACAGGGACTGCAACGTCCTCAGGTGCTTCGTACAAATTTACAAAAGTAATGATGGGTAAAATGGCAAGCATCAGAAGTGCGAAACACGAAGCGATGTAGCGGGTTTGTGGTTTGTGAAGAACACACAGTGGAACAAACAATACAATCCCGATGATGCTGCTTTGCCATAAGAAATGGACTAATGTAAGTCCGAGTGTTTGAACAATAGGAGGTGAGAGAATATCAATCATTGTCTACTCCAGAAAATTCATTCCAACCACAACAAGGGGTTGTAGCCCCTTGGTTCACCCACCGATTATGAACCGAGAAGAGGATGGATTCACTTATCACGTATCTCGACAGACTCGAGCAATTCCTTAATGTCACTGAGTTCTTGTTTTGAGATGGGCCGCGCGGAGAGGGCGCGGGAAACCAAGTTCATGGCCGAGCCGCCAAAGACTCTATCGAGCAAATCCGTGACAACTTCGTCTTGGGTCGTTTCAGACTCTTGTGCAGCTTCGTAAATATGACTCAGTGACGATTCATCCCTCGAGACGAGCCCTTTTTCAAACATAATCTGCATGATTTTTTGTACCGAGGTGTAGCCCACGCTCGTGCTTTTGTTGAGTTCTTCGTGAACCTCGCGGACGCTGCGCTGCCCACGCCTCCAAAGGATTTGCAGAATCTCTAATTCGCGCTTGGTCGGACCGACGCTCTTAGGCCTCGCCATGTTGCCTCCATATACTCGAGTGTGATCAGGCTCGAGCCAAAACTTGCTAGCTGAAAACACTCTATCCGAATTAATTCGGAGGCGGATTTTGTGTGGCACAGGAGTTGCCGTAGTACAAAGGATTGACGAGGACAGAGTGAACAAGGGATACTAACGCTGTAAACGTTTACAGCTAAAAACGACAAGAGGACAAGAGAAGTAGTAGGCAAATCCCTTACTTCCTGAAATGCTGAAGTGCTGAATTGCTTACCCCAAACCCCAACCCTTAAACCCCACACTTTATGAAACCGAAACCCACTATCATTGATGTTGCCAAAAAAGCTCGAGTCTCGATAGCGACAGTCTCGAGAGTTCTCAACGGTGTTCACGTGCGCGAGCAAAGCCGTGTCCGTGTTGAAAAAGCGGTGCAGGGGTTAGGCTACCGTCACAACAAAATCGCTCAAGGTCTTGTCACAGGTAGAAGCGGTGTCATTGGTGTGATTATCCCAGGGATTATGGGGCATCTTTACGGGCAAATGTCTAGGGGTATCGAGGAAATATTGACATCGCAGGGTTTACACATGGTGATTGTTACGAACACACGCAACGCCGATGAAGAGCGAGAAAACTTGAGATTGTTGCTTGAGCGGCGTGTAGACGCTGTGATTGTAATGGGAAGTTATTTGCATGATGAAGATTTGCACGCACTGCATCTTCATGTACCTATTGTGTTTATTCAACGCGAAGTGTCATCACCCAAGAGTTGCTACAGTTTGATTACTATAGACAACCGCAGCGGGGTAGAAGCTGCACTAAATTATCTCATTAAAGCAGGTCATCGGCATATTGCGCATGTGTCGGGTTTGCGCTGGGATGGGCTCGAGCGGCAACAACTATTTCAAGAATTCATGAAGCGTGCAAAGTTGCCGAGTGATTATATTTTCAAAGGTAACTTTGTCGAAGAACGTGCCTTTGAGTTAGCGAGTGATATTTTGAAAACACCTAAACTCACGGCAGTGTTTTGCTCGAATGACCGCACAGCCTTAGGGCTTTACAGGGCCTTGCACGGTAAAGGTGTACGTGTGCCAGAAGATATGTCCATTATTGGCTTTGATGATGAACCTTGGACGGGCTATATCGAGCCACCACTCACAACGTTGCGCCAACCAGGGCAAGAAGTAGGGCGATTGGCTGCACAGCAGATTGTTGCCGAGCTTAACGGTAAACAAAAAAACTATCAGCGCGTCCCCGTGACGTTTATTGAACGTGCTTCAGTTTATAAAATAAAAGCGGTAAAATAGAATCATGACATTAAAACGCAGCTCTGAAATCCTCGAGCATCTCACCTTTATTTACCCCCATAACGCTACGCCTATTTATGAAAGCATAAAGGTCTTGCTCGAGGGTATACACTTACCCCCTAAACAAAATACTAACGTCTCGAGTGAGCGCGATGTTGTGGTTATTATTTACGGCGACCAAATTTCAACAGAAGGTGAAACACCCCTAAAAACATTACACGGCTTTGCGAATAAGTATTTGAATAAAGCGGTGACAGGTATTCATCTTTTGCCTTTTTATCCCTACACCTCGGATGATGGGTTTAGTGTGGTGGATTATCTGGTAGTGGATAAAAACTTGGGCGATTGGGCAGACGTAGAGGCGATGAGTAGAAATTACAAACTGATGTTTGATGCGGTCATTAATCACGTGTCTGCAAAGAGTGAATGGTTTCAAAGTTTTTTGCGCGATGAAGCACCCTACACCGATTATTTTATTACTGAGAACCCAGGCACAGACTTAAGTAAGGTCGTGCGTCCGCGTACTTCGCCACTGCTTACCCCTTTTGAAACACCGAGTGGCACGAAGCATGTCTGGACGACCTTTAGTGCCGACCAGATTGACATTAATTATGAAAACCCTAAGGTTTTGCTCGAGGTCATCAAAATGCTCCTGCTCTATATTGAAAAAGGTGCCGAGATTATTCGCCTCGATGCTGTGACCTATCTGTGGAAAGAAGTCGGAACAACCTGTGTGCATCATCCTAAAACTCACCGTGTGTTGCAACTCTTTAGAAGTATTGTCGAGGACGTTGCACCGCATGTTGTGCTGCTCACAGAAACGAACGTACCCCACGAAGAAAATATGTCTTACTTCGGCGATGGTCACAACGAGGCACGGATGGTGTATAACTTTGCCTTGCCCCCACTTACGCTTTACACATTCTTAAAGCAAGATGCGACAGCCTTGCAGTCATGGGTTACATCCTTAAAGACACCAGGCGATAAGACATGCTTTTTTAATTTTCTCGCTTCGCATGATGGGATTGGGGTTCGTCCTATTGAGAGTATTTTGGGTAAGGCAGGCATAGATTTTCTTGTTGAAAGTGTTCAACAGCATGGTGGGTTTATTTCCTATAAAAATAATAGCGACGGTTCGCAAAGCCCTTACGAAATGAACATCGTTTATTTTGACGCGCTCAACAATCCAAATGTCTCTGAAAGTGTTGAGATGCAAGTTAAGCGTTTTATTGCAGCTCATAGCATTATGTTTGCACTTGCGGGTATGCCAGGTATTTACATTCACAGTTTGCTGGGCTCGAGAAGCTACCACGATGGTGTAAAACAAACAGGTCACAACCGCAGTATCAACCGTGAAAAGTTTGACTTGGATGGGCTCGAGGCAGATCTCACGGACGCGCAGGGATTGCGTCGCCAAGTTTTAGATGAACTGACAAAGCTTTTGGAAGTTCGCCAATGCGAAAAAGCTTTTCATCCCCAAACCTCCCAAGAAGTCCTGACAACCCAAAAAGAAGTTTTTGCCCTAAGGCGCGGTGATGCTGTGTACTGTCTTCACAATGTTAGTACACAGGCTCAAGAGGTGGCTTTACCTGTGGTTACAGTAAACATGCTCACGGGGGAGCCTGAAGTAAAAAGTGTGAGGCTCGAGCCTCTTGGAGTGAAGTGGTTGAAGCGGGTTAGCTAGCGATATAGAGTTTGTGTAGAAACTGAAAGCAGAAAGTTAGAGCCTAATTCGGAATTCATGTAAGCCTTCGGTGTTTGGCTTCCTGCTGCCTTGCTGCAATGTCTAGTGATAATCAGGGTGTCAGTGATAAACAGCACAGGAAAAGTGATAAACAGCACAGGAAAAAAGATGCTTTTGTTTATGATGAAGTGGGGATGTACTAGGAAGTAGTCTTAAACCCTAGATGTAGTTGGGTATGAGTGAAGAAAAACCTTTACCGTTGTTACTCAGTTAAGGCTTTACTTGTCGTAGAATGCAAGGCGTAAATGGGCGAAAACACGTCCTTGGAGGATAGCGTGAAACGGTTTAATTTTTTATGGGCCTTGGTTGGAGTGCTGTGGCTAGTTACTGCCTGTCAAAGTGGTTCGAGCACGGGGCCGCTGGCTGCGCCCTCAAGCTTAAAAGCGGCAGCTGGCTCTGGTGAAATAGACTTAAGTTGGCAAGATAACAGTACCGAAGAAGAAGGTTTTAACATTTATCGTAGGCTCGCAGATGAAGAAGAATTTGTCTTTCTAAGTGCGGTCGAAGAAGTTGACGCAGAAACTTATACCGATAGCGAGGTAAGTTCGGTAGATTCTTACGTGTATCAGGTGAAGGCGTTTGAGGGTGATGAAGAGGGTAAACCAAGCAACTCGAGCGCACCTGTAAAGCCAATATTAGCTGCGAATCAAGTGACTTTAATTATCAACCGTGACGGTAGTGGGGAAGGTATAACCACGAGTAGTCCTGAAGGCATTGAGTGCAAAAACAGTTCGGGTGGAGCCTGCTCACTCGATGTTCCTGTCGGTGAAACACTAACCTTAACCGCGAATCCAGACGAAGAACGCCTCTCGCTTTTTGCTGGCTTTAGTGGAGGTTGCGAATCCACCACTGCAACCTGTGAAGTTGTTATGGATGGTTTTAAAGAAGTCACTGCGACCTTTGCTGAAGCGCGTCCTGGTCTCACCGTGCAGCTTACCGGCGATGCAGGTGCAGGCCGAGTTTTTGATATAACTACAGATGGTGGTCCTTACATTAATTGTGGAAGTACCTTTGCGGATTGCACTGAAGAAAGCTACTGGGCAGCAGGTAATACGGTTGTCCTTTATGCAGAATTGACATCACCCGATAGTATTTTTGTTGGTTGGGAAGGTTGCACAAAAGTATCTTCAGGACGAGGCTTAGAAAACGGACGCTGCGAGTTTACAATTGCTGAGAGAACGGTGATTAGTGCCGAGTTTGTAAAACAAGGCGACCCGCCCACTGTAAACTTGACAGCAACGCCGAATGTCGTGCTACCTGCTGGCACCGATGTCACTTTGAACTGGGAAGTAGATAGCCAAGGTTCTACTGAGCTCGAGCTAAGCGACAACACAGGAAAAACGTACACTGTTTCCCAAGATTTGGAAGGCTCCTTCAAAGTCCCGGCGGTTAAAGCTGCCACCACCTTCACTTTGGAAGCAAGCAACCTGTTTGGATCTGCGACAGATACCGCTTCAGTCGCACTCGACGGAGCAGGCCCTGCCATTACAGAATTTGATGCTTCAGAAGCGGATAACGCCATTATAGCTGAAACAGAAGTTACCCTAAGTTGGGATGTGCAAAATGCAGACCGCGTGACCTTAAATGGTGCTGCTGTTTCTGGCACGAGCCAAAAAGTGACACCAAGTACCACAACGAAGTACACCTTAGTAGCGAGTAAAGCAGGCTTTGCCGATGCAACCGCAGAACTCACACTCGAGGTTGGCGCAGCACCCATTATCACCTTTTCTGCCAGCCCTACCTCTATTACAGCAGGCAGTACAGCTTCACTCACTTGGACCATTACGAATAATCCTACTGCTAACTCTATTCGTTTAAGTGGCGGGGAGTTTGGTAGTGGGCAAACTGCGGGAACGCCACCAAAAACAGTGGAACCTACAACGACCACAACTTATGCACTAAACGCTAGTAACAAATTTGGTGCGGCTGCTTCACAAACACGTACAGTGACTGTGACACCAGCACCGCCTGCTGCAACGACGATTACCGCGTTTAGTGCAAGACCAAACCCCTCACCAAACCCTGGTGGCGGTATAACCTTCTCTTGGACACTTAGTGGTGGTGCGCCGACCAGTCTTGTCATTAATCCAGGAAATATCAGCGTGTTAGCGGAAACCGATGGTCAGTACACACTTACATCAGGTCCTTTAGCAACCACAACCTATACACTCACGGCAAGTAATAGCTCGAATGCTTCACCTGCCACGCGTCAAGTAACAGTAACGGTATCCGAACCTGTTGAGCCAGTAACTATCACAGCATTTACAGTTAGTCCTGATCCCTCACCAAGTCCAAGTGCAGCTATAACCTTTTCTTGGACACTGAGTGGTGATGATCCAACGAGTCTTGTTCTTAACCCAGGAAATATTGTGCTTGCAGCAACGGCTCGTTCGTATGAACTTTCACCAGGACCTTCTACGACCACAACTTACACCCTTACAGCAAGTAACAGCTCGAATACAACACCTGCTACAGAGCAAGCGACGGTGACGGTTACACCTGTGCCACCCCCTGCACCTGTGATTGATGATTTCAGTATCTCCTCTGATAACCCATTGACTGCTCCAGGTAACATTGTCATCTTTAATTGGGCTTTGAGTGGCGGTGCACCGACAAGTTTGGTTATTACGCCTGGTGATATTAATGTTTTAGCAGAAACAGATAATTCGTATACGTTGGATATTGGCCCCTCAGTTACAACAACCTATACACTTACAGCAACCAATGTGACTGGGACAAGTACAGATACGGTGGACGTTATTGTCAATTCCTTACAAGCTCCAGTTATCTCGAGCTTCTCTGCTCCTGGTGAACCTGAAGACACGACCTATGCCGTGGGCTCGAGCATTGCCCTTAAATGGACAGTACAAAATGAACCAACCGAGTTGTATTTGGATGGTGAAGAAGTAGAACCTACCGCACAAAGCAAAACGGTTCGGCTCGATACAAAAGGTGAAAAAACCTTTACCCTAGAAGCCCGTAATTCAAACCCTACCCCTGCAACTGCTCCTAGAAAAATTATGGTTGGCGAAGAACCTGAAATTGGAGAAATTGTGGTGACACCCAATGCCACAATGCCAGGTGCTTATGATTGGACGTGGACACCCACTGGTGATGGCACCCTGACCTACACCCTAACCTTAGATGGGGAGACTATCTCCATTGAACCTACACCCGGCGCGACACCTGGCACGATGACCTATACCATCGTGCCACCCGCCGACTTGAGTTCGCCCTACCTACTAACTGTAAGCAATGAATACGGCCCAGCAGCAGGCATGTCAGGTACAGGTTCGGATGAGGTACAAGTCTCGGAATTCCAGCCCTAGTAGCTGCGACATAACTGATAGTCCTATAGGCTTAAGAATGGGCTACTCCCTAGATGGACGAACCCGAGTTGTGAAAGCCGTGAAGTCTGGACAGCAGCACGCCAGTGTTGCGCAGCCATTGAACTGAGGTATCGCAACAGTACGGCGGTCTATGCAACGAGCCAAAGCAGGGAAGTGAGCTGCG
>JBOFGY010000169.1:0-15126 GCA_051649365.1 Trueperaceae bacterium | reverse complement strand
TCTGTGAGATTTTTTACACTCGAAGAGACCCAAACCCTGCAACCCGTACAAATGATGTGGCAGGTGACAGGTAAAACCTCGACCTAGACACTGGGAGACCTCGGCTATATTCTTACCTTGGCTACATTCTTGTAAGACGCAGGGTGGTGGAGAGTCAAGAAAGAAAAGAAAGAAAAAAGTAGGTCAAGGTAAGTCAAGAAGTAAGCAAAGCATGAGGAAAGGGAGAAAAGAATGCCAAAACGATTTTTAGCATGGCTCGTGTTGTCGGTATTGCTGCTGCTGTTGGCTGCCTGCTCGGATACGAGCACGTCGAGCGCAGAGGCAAGTCAGCCAGACCAAGACTACACTTTAGGGGTAGAGGAAGCCGAAGCCGTGAATGGTGCGGCGGATGCCGATACGATTGCAGCCCAAGGCACCCCCAGTAAAATCAGTGACCCCAATGGTCTCAATGGTGTAGCCTATAAATTCTTACGCAATGGTGATGAATTGATTTGGAGGGAACTCCCAGCGGGTACCTACAATATCTATGCTTCGGCTCGAGCTGAGCTTTACGGTGATGAAGCTCCAAAAATGACCATTACCATTGGCTCTCAAGCGTTCACTCAATCATTCAACAGCACCAGTTATCAGGAAGTTCTGTTTGGTCAAGTCACGGTTAAAGAAGGGGATCAAGTCTCAGCGACGTTTATTAATGATGCTTGGGGGGGTACCTCGACCACCGACCGTAACCTGATTCTCTCCTACATCTCCTGTGAACCTACCACCAGCTCTACACCTGCACCTACCGAACCTGCTCCTACCGAACCTGCTCCTGTAGATGGGAGCACTCAACAACCCTATGTCATCTTTTTAAATGGTAATGGTAGTAATGGACCAGCAAGAACCCCTTCCATTTTGGAAAACCTATCTTATATCGAGTCTTTACCCTTTGACGGGATTGTCATTGATATTCCTGCGGGGTGGCAGGTCATGAAAAAAGGTGTAAAACTTGACTATGAAAGTGAGTATAGGACTTACATTCAGCCCTTGCAAGGAAAGCTCGATAAGTTTCCCGCCAATATGCTGCGCGCCCAAGTTGATGATCCAGGTGATTTGTTTGATGATGCCGCTTGGAACCAAACGATCGAAAACTGGGGAATATTAGCTAGACTCGCCAAAGATGTGGGAGCCAAAGGTATTTTCTTCGATAATGAAGAATACTTTGATAAATGGATGAATTACCCAGAAGATTACTCTTCGCCTACAAAGAGTAAGGAAGAGTATGTGGCACAAGCTCGCTTACGCGGTAAGCAAATGATGGAAGCGATGATGAAAGAGTTTCCAGATATCAATGTTACTACCTTGCACGGTCCTTATAAATCAGAACCTAAAACTCCTTCTTACGTAACCATGGAGCAAATTGGACCTGCAAGTTCGCACGAATTATCTGGTCCCCTCACCGTAGGAATGTTGGAAGCCCAAACTGGCAACGCACGTGTTACCGATGGTGGAGAGGTTTACCAATACCGCACAGAAGATGACTTCAAAAATTCCTATACCTGGCGTGACCAAACGATTGCCTCAGACAGCATTAATAGTACTTTTATTCCAAGCTCCCTCAAACCCAGCTGGTCACAAAAACTCGACATGAGTTTCGGTCTTTTTAATGTTGCTTGGAAAGCACCTATGGACCCTTCTATCATGCGTACAACCTTAACTCATGCCCTCAACACCACTGACAGATTTGTGTGGATTTATGGTGAACTTGGAGAAGTAAGCTGGCTTACACCCGGTGGTATGTCCCAAGATTGGCAAGATGCCATTCGCGCTGCAAAAGAAGATGCTGCTCAATAATAAATAATAACCCTTGGAATTTAAGGAGGAAAGAACCCCTCGAGAAATCTCGAGGGGTTCTTTCCTCCTTGCTTTTTTACAACGCAAAGCTTTAATCTCGAGCGATGAACCTAACTACGCTCACGCTCCAAGAGCTTGCATATACTTACCGAACAAAAGCCCTTTCGCCTTCTGAAGTCGCAAAAAGCTACTTGGAAAAACTTGAGCCCAGTAGCATTTACCTAAAACTCTTACCTGAGCGTGCACTAGCTCAAGCAAAACATGCTGAAATGTTATTTCAGCAAAACATAGACGCAAATCCTTTACAAGGTATCCCCGTCGCGCTCAAAGACTTACTCGACACTAAAGGTGATGTCACCACGTCAGGATCTAAAGTGCTAGCAGAAAACAAAGCTGCGAGCGAAGATGCTCCACTCATCCATATTTTGGATAAAGCAGGAGTCGTGTTTCTCGGCAAAACGAATATGACCGAACTTGCTTTCTCGGGTATTGGCATGAATCCGCACTACGGCACACCTGGCTGCGCTCTCGATAAAACGCGTATTCCTGGCGGTTCATCGTCGGGTTCGGCAGTGGCCGTCGCAGAAAATTTAGCGTGTGCAGCGATTGGCTCTGATACAGGCGGCTCGGTCAGAATTCCTGCTTCATTTAACGGACTCGTCGGACTCAAAACCACCAATGGTCAAATTTCAACCGAAGGTTGCGTTCCGCTTTCCACCACGCTCAACACGCTTGGACCTATAGCCAAAACGGTGGAAGATGCCTGGCTAGTTTATTTGGCCATGACCGAGCAACCTTTTGAAAAGCTCGAGCCTCCCAAACAAAAACTAAACTTTCTCGTACCGACCACACTCGTTTTAGACGACTTAGATGATGATGTTGCTACTGCGTTCGAGGCAACCTGTAAACGTCTCGAGGCACAAGGCCATACGTTGACAAGGCAAGCGGTGCCAGAATTCCAAGCCATGTTTAAGCTTTACGCCGACTATGGCAGCTTTGCCAGTCACGAATCCTTGGCCATCTACAAAGACATGCTCGAGCAACGCGGACACGATGTAGACCCACGGGTAGGAAAGCGTATCCTGATGTTGAAAGGTCACCCGTCAACAGATTATCTCAAACTCGTTTATGCTCAAAAACAACTTGTCAAAGATTTCTGGCATACATATAAAGATTTTGACGCGATTCTTTGTCCAACTGTCGCCATCTTGCCACCCACACTCGCGTCACTCGAGGACGACGCTGCTTACTTCAAAGCCAATCATCTCGCGCTACGCAATACGATGCCTTTTAACTTTTTAGCGGGGCCGTCGCTTAGTGTGCCATGTGCAAAAACATCAAGAGGTTTATCTGTCGGGCTCATGCTTTCTACCTCACCCAACAGGGAGAAGTGGCTGCTCGAGCTTGGCAAGGTTATTGAGTTTTAAGCTAAGCTTGGACTTACTGCTTGCCTAGCAAAGATAGCACTAGGTAAGACGTAAAACGTAAATACGGATTCTGATTGTTCCCTTACAAAACTAGCGAAGCTACGGCCGGCCGTGTGTCCCTACGAAGAAAAAGTCATACGGCCTTTATCGTTAATTCTGTAACTCTTCATTCGGAATCCGTATAAACAATATCGGCATCCACGTCTTACTTATCCCTTTTTAACTGGTTTAATTGGCAACGCCAAACTTCGGTTTTCAGGCTGTTGGCGACGAAGCACTTAGCTCAGGTTTGCGCGCTTGCCACACACCTAAAGCCACCATAAAACCGATTAGCAATTTGACAATAATGTCTGTCACGATTACTTGAATCATCCAGGTGGGCGTGGCATAGGCTTCGCCCAAAAAAGCTAAAACTGTAAAGAGTGTCGAATCAATCGGAATACTCACCGCATTGGACGTAGCCACGCGCGTCCACCAGTTGCGTTTTATAAACCCTTGATACACTTCTGTATCCGCAAGTTCGGAAAGACTCAAGGCCAAGAAACCTACTGCGATAAATCGCCAAGGCGTTTCTAAAAAAAGTGCAGCGAGAATGTTAGCAAGAACGGCTAGTCCAATCGCTACATAAGCATATTTGCGTTCAAAGGTATGAATGCGGTCACGCTGCGTAAAGATAATGCCAAAGAAAAGCGTGCCAACATTGATTTGTCCTGTAAACGCCAACGCGGGTACGCCTAAAGGCACAGGAATAAAACTATCTAAGGTGTAGTTGGCTAAAACGGTACACATCACGTAAACCAGCACAGCAACCCACAAAGCAGCACGTTCTCGCAAAGCGCGGTGCATAATCAGCGAAATAGCAACCGCCACAGCAGGCGCCAAAAGATAAAGCCAAGACCCTTTTAGCAGCGACGCTGTTGTTGGTGAAGCAAGCGTAAAGCGTGTTAATGCAAATGTTGTGAGAAGTGCAAATAACCCCGCAGTCATCATGGTGACGGATGTTTGACCTTTTAAGAGCGGAAATACGAAACCCGTAAAGAGAACACCTAAAAATAAAATAACTTCAACGCGCAGTTGCTGGGGTGGTGGGCCAAACTGAGCATATTGACCGAGATAGAGTAAGACAAAGCACGCGACGACAGCAAGCAGCGTAACGACAATGAACAGGATTGAACGGGGTAACGACGGCACAGGTGACTCCTCGAGCAAAGAAATGAAAACGCTACCCTACTTATAAGGATAAGGTTTACTTTCGACTCGGTGGTCATGTCACCTCCCACCGCGTCGGTAGTATACCTCAAACTCCATTTTTAGGTGTGTTATAAAAGGGTTTAGTCTCCTGTCTCTTATCTAGCCTTTCTTCCACCCTTGCGCTTCAGCAAATGTTTTAAGAGCAATCTCAGCTTCCTCCCTAGTCATCACATCCTTTACAGCTTCGGCCTCGCGCACAAAGGCTAAAGCCTCCCCTACTCTCGGGCCTGGTGCTAACTCGAGTAACACCATTACATCTTGACCCGTTAAAAGCGGTGGCTTTGGCGGGGCTTCGCTCAGAACATTCAAAATGCGCCCTATCGCTAAACGGTAGATAACCCTCGAGGCCGCATTAGCACGTTTGCCCCTGGCAGCTTCGCGGTCTGCAATCATGAGCTCGAGCAAATCAGGTAATAACTCACGGCGGCGGTGAATAAAGCGACGAATTTCTTTGTGAAGTTGTTCTTCAGGATGTTCTGCGTCACTGCGAACATGAGGTAATGGCACCATGTGGTCATGCACGAGTTGACTCACACGCGCAATAATGTCTGAGCTGTGACGAAGTCTCGAAAGTATTTCTTTAGACATTTCTGCACCCACATCCGCGTGTCCGTGAAAACTTAGTCCATCACTATCTTGTTTTGTTCTAGGTTTACCAACATCGTGCAATAGCGTTGCCCAGCGCAAGGAAACATCTGCATCAGGAAAATGTTTAATCAGTTGCTGCAAAGCCTCAAAAGAATGCTGCATCACGTCGAGGTGATGCAAGCTTCCTTGGGTTACTCCATGACCTTCTGTAAGTTCTGGAAGATATAACTCGAGCAATCCCAAATCATGGAGTCTCTTAAAGCCAAGTCCAGCACGCTCCGTCGAGATAATTTTCTCGAGCTCCTCTTTCACACGTTCCAGCGCAGGCATAGGAAGTTTTTGTTCGCGTTGCAATTTGACAACCTCGAGAATTTTTTCTTCCGTCACACTCTCAATGTCGAAACTTAGCTGTGTTGCAAATCGCACCGCACGCAAAGGGCGCAACGGATCAGCGTGTAGATTTGCCCCGCTTATCATGCGAATGGTTTTGGCCTGCAAATCTTGTTGACCCTCGAGGGGGTCAACAATTAATCCTTCACTATTTACAGCAATGGCATTGAGCGCAAAATCTCGCTCACGCAAATTCGCTTCCAAATTTTCATGCAAATAAATATAATCTCGCACGGTCTCGGGGGTCATCACACGCCAGACACCACGCTCACTGTCAAGAGGGAAAGCACTCCCGTTTAGCTCGAGGGCCGTCCCCTTAGCAACTTGCTCGGGTTGCTGCACGAGCCAATCCAAATCTGCAAAATCTCGTCCGAGCAGCGCGTCGCGCACCGCACCTCCAACCAGATACCCCCCTTGCGGAATTGGCTTAAACTGAGTCATGTCGAGTTTGTCAGGGAGCCTGGGTTTACGCCAAAACATAGGTCAAGGGTACAGGGTTTGGGATACGAGGTCTAGGGTTTGGGGTACGGGGTGCAGGGTACAGGGTTTGAGATATGTAGGGACGAATGGTATTCGCCCTGCCACTGCGAACAACAATCAATGGATGTTGCCAAATGAAACCTAAACGCATCGGCATTACAGGTAATATTGGTTCAGGAAAATCAACCGTTGCAAGGTCACTTGTTAATAAAGGTGCAGCGTTAATTGACGCAGATGCTATTGCCCGCGAAGTAACAAATGAACCTAGCGTAGTGCAAGAAATTTCGAGACAACTTGACCATGACCTCATTGTAAATGGACGACTAGACCGTGCCAAAACTGCGACACTCGTTTTCAATAATCCTGAAGCGAGAGTTATTCTCAACAGCATCATTCACCCCCTCGTAAGGCAAAGAAGTGAGGAGAAAATACAAGCTCTCGAGACCGCACCCTCTCCCCCACCCGTCATATTGCAAGACATACCTTTGCTTTTTGAAAATAGTTTAGAGAAAGATTTAGATGCCGTGATTGTCGTGTCTGCACCGCTCGAACTACGGCGTGAGCGTGTGAAAGCTCGCAACAACATTCGTGATGAAGATTTCTACGCTAGAGACAACGCACAAATGTTGCTCGAGGAAAAGGTAAAACGCGCAGATTTTGTCGTAGATAATTCGCGGGGACTCGAGGAACTCGAGCAACAAATAAACCAGTTATGGGAAGTGTTAATAAACACTGCTTAGACAAGGCACGAGAGGAAATATCTTCTACCTCCTGCCTCCTATCTCCTATCTTACAAAAGATTTTTCTCGAGCCACTTCGCCACACCTAGCTCCTCGGGTGCTGCAATGTGCTCAGCCGCTGCGTCAAGAACTTCGTGATAGGCGTGCGGGCCAACAGCAATGCCCTTCCCTGCCCACTGAATCATCGTGACATCGTTGATGCCGTCACCAAAGGCGATGGTGTCTTTTTGAGCAAAGCCCAGCGTTTCTGCAAGAAGTTGCAACGCCGAACCCTTGTCTGCTTTTACACCCGTGATTTCCAAGTAGCCATCGGCCCATAAATAGGTTACAAAGTCTGGAAATCTTTTGCTGATGTCACCCCGCAGCTCTGTGAGCGGTGTATCTGCACCAAAGACAATTTTGTCAGCGTGCAAGCCAAGGTTGGGTTGGTAGGTTTCTACGAGGCGGTGCTGGGTTTGCGCCCAAGCCCACCTGGGGTCATCAGGATTTCGCACGTAAAACACGTCGCCCTCGAAAAAGGAAAACTCGAGCCCCTCGACATTCATGTAAGGTTGCAAGATTGCGTCGGTCTCATCTGGTTTAATGCGGCTGTGGCGCAACACACGTTCATTTTTGCCAATAACAAGCGCACCATGATTGACACTGTAAAACTCTGCAATACCAAGTTGTTCTAGAAACTCTTCGGCAGATACTCTGGCACGCCCTGTAATCACACTGACCACATGCCCAGCCTCACACACACGCTTAATGGTTTGTTCAATTTCTCTAGGCAATTCATAGTTATCGGTAACAATGGTTCTGTCTAAGTCAAAAGCAACTAACATAGTTACAGCATACGGGAGTTTTGTCAGAACTGGTGTTGTAGAGTCAATGAAGGAGATAGAAGACAGGAGAAAGCATGATTTTTTTCTCTTTCCTCCCATCTCCTTCTTTCTTTATGCAAGCATCTCCTGTTAAAGATTTGCTCAATGCTCTCCGCTCATTCTGTGCTAGACACACCTAAAAGCGCGTAGTATTCTTACGCTTAATCGTGCTAGGAATGTGTAATGTCTCCAACGCTATAAAGTTACAGGACTGTAAGTTTGGGTCACGTTTCTATCCGAGTAGAATTGAAAGGAGATTGTTTTGAAAAAAGTTCTCATTACCCTCGTGGCTGCTCTAGCTATGACGATTACCCTCGCCCAAGAAGGTCTTACTATTTGGACGCCGTTTAGCGACCAAAGCCGTGAATGGCTAGAAAGCGAAACCGAAGCCTTCACTGCTGCATTTGGTGTCCCTGTCGAAATCGTTCAGTTAGAACTCACCGAACTACGCCAGCAAATGCTTTTAGCTGCACCTCAAGGTGAAGCGGGTGATGTCATTGTTGGCATTCCTCACGACCAGATCGGCGAACTTGCCGCAGGTGGTGTACTTGCAGACATGGGTGGGTATGCAACACAGACCTACCTTGATGACCTCAACCCCCAGGCCAAACTTGGTTACACCTTTGGTGGCAAGCTCTTCGGTTTGCCTATGTTTGTTGAAGGCCCTGCACTTATCATCAACAATGATTTAGTCCCAGAAGTTCCTGCCACATATGAAGACATGATTGCTAAAGCCAAAGAACTCACCGATGAAAGTGCTGGCACTTACGGCTTCCTTTTTGACATCAATAACTTTTACTTTGCTTACAACTGGCTCCACAGCACCGGTGGTTACGTTTTTGGACGTGACGATACTAACGCACCTGTCCCCACAGACATTGGTCTCGCCAACGAAGGTGCCATTAAAGGTGCTGAAATGCTTAAAGCTTTGCGCCACACGGACGGGCTTATTCCTGCAGGCATGACCTATGACGTTGCTAACGGTCAATTCTTAGATGGTGCTTCTGCCATGATGTATACCGGCCCCTGGGCTATTGCGGGCTACAACGATGCAGGTCTTAACATTACCGTTGCTCCCATTCCGCCAATGGCAGATGGTACACCCTTCGCAGGTTTTATGGGCATTCAAGGTGTCCTTCTCAACGAATTTAGTGCGAACAAAGTTGACGCGGCGAACCTTGCTAAGTGGCTCACCCGCAAAGACGCACAAGTTAGCCTTGCCGAATTAAGTGGTCGCATTCCTGCTTCGCAATCTGCACTTGCTGACGTGCAAGATGACCCTATCATCGCAGGCTTTGGTGCTGCCCTCGCCAACGCCGAACCTATGCCCAATATTCCAGAAATGGGTCAGGTTTGGGGACCAATGGGTAACGCACTTACACTCATTACTGAAACCGCCGACAGTGATGTTGCAGGCACACTAACCCAAGCTGTTTCAGAAATTGCGGGTGGAGCGCAGTAAGACGTAAAACGTAAGGAAGCGAAAACATGAGTCATCCCGAACTTTCGAGTTCACGACAACGTGAACTCGAAAGTTCATTTCCATTTGTCATTGCGAGAAGCGTTTTGGTGGTAAAACGAGTCTCAAACGACGCTCAGCCTATCGTTCCTAGTGGCTGAGCGTCGAAGCCATCTCATGGCACTTACTTTGTAGCGAACTCAGCGCACGGAGATTGCTTCGCAGCTAGGTAGCGAAGAGCTTTATTCGCACGGAGTACACCCTAGACTAAGGCTCGCAATGATACCTTACTATGCCCACGGCGCACATTGCACCGTGGGCACTAAAAATTCGGGATGAGACTCATGTTTATTACTTTTTTACTCATTGCTTAGAACCCATTTTTGCGGTAATCTTTTTAGGAAAGAAAAGTTTTGCCTTAACACGTAGAGGAGGCGGTGGCTATAGACATCTCTCGTTCACCCACAGAATTTTTACCAAAGGCTAAAAGCACGGTAGCGAGCTTGTGGAAATCTCTCTTGCTCCTGTTGCTCGCCCTCGGCATCGCTAGTACCGCAGGTGTACTTGGCTATATCGTACTTAGCGCACTCTTCCCCACCATTCCTGTTTATTGGGGAATTGTCGTTGGCACAGTTGCTCTCGTTATCGCTTTGTATTTTATTGCACAGCAGTTCGAGTGGATTATGCCTTGGTATTATTTGCTGCCTGCAATTTTATTTCTTCTCACCTTCACGTTTTTTCCTATTGTTCTTACAGTTATGCTGGCGTTCACCGATTACGCCGGTACACGCAAAGGCGACCTCAATGTAAGTAGTCGCACCGCCATTACAGCTCTAGACGGCACCCAAGTGACCATTGCTGACCCAAGAGTTTTTGACTGTGATGATTTACGTAACGGTTGTGTAGGCGTGCGCGTTAATCTTTACGCAGCAGGAAGCTTAGAAGCAACAGCCACAACTCTTGAAGGCACGACGCTTACCCTCGCTGAGCCTTTGCCCGCAGGACGCAGCGTGAGTGAAGTGGGTATCTTCTCGCCGCTTTTTGGCGACAGAATGCAAGTGCCTGTAACCGCTAGCGAAGGCAATACGCTCACGCTTGGACGCGAAATACAAAGCGATATGGTTGACCTCAACGAACCTGTAGGGCTGTTACTCGAGGGCGCACCCATCCAACGCCACATTGTCGCCGAAGACGGAGCTAACCTCACATTAGATCAACCTCTCCCCGAAGGCACCGTAGTTGAAAGCATCGCCCGCTACAGCGACTTTGGTGTTTTAGGCTGGCGCAACTTCCAACAGATTTTTAGTGGGGCGACACGCTCACTCGCACCTATCTTTGTTTGGAACATTATCTTTGCTGTTTCTACCGTGTTACTCAATACCGTCGCAGGTGTGTTCTTGGCGGTGCTGCTCAATAATCCAAATTTGCGTTTTCGCGCACTGTACCGCACCCTGCTTATTCTCCCTTGGGCTCTCCCAACGGTCATCACCATTCAAGTGTGGAAAGGTTTCTTAAATCAAAACTTTGGTGCCATCAACCGCCTTCTCATGCTTTTCGACATTACACCCGAGGCTATCAACTGGCTTAGTGGTAATGAATGGTGGGCGCGGGGCGCAGTGCTACTTGTCAACTTGTGGCTCGGTTATCCATTTATGATGACCGCAACCCTCGGCGCACTCTCTGCCATTCCAAAAGATGTTTACGAAGCCGCCAGAATTGACGGAGCCACCGCCTTACAAACCTTCTGGGGCGTTACCGCACCACTCTTACGTACAGCACTTATCCCCATTACGCTTACGGGTTTTGCCTTTAACTTCAACAACTTCAATATTATTTTTCTTTTGACGGATGGTGGGCCACCAGTAGATTGGGGAACACCGACAGCAAGAGGCACCGACATCCTTATTAGTTGGGCTTACAACACCGCCTTCAGAAATCAAGGTGGCTTTGCTTATGGCTTAGGTTCAGCGATTTCACTCGTTATCTTTGTCGTGACGTTGGCGGTGCAACTCGTGAACTTCCGCGTGTCAGGCGCACTTAAAGAGGAGTCGAACACATGACCTACCGAGAAATGAACAAACAAAACCGCTCGAGCCTCTTACCCATGATAATTACGCTCGTGGTTATGGTTGCAGGTGTAGCTGTGCTTATTCTTACTGCGCCCGAGGCGGTAAGTCGTAATAGATTTTTAGTGATTCCTTTTGGTTGGCTCAGATTTTTGTTTGGCTTTATTCTTGTCATAGGTGGCATTGGACTTAGTGCCTATTTCTGGGGTAAAGCTACGCGCCCTGGCAAAGCTTTAGAGTACGCCATTAGCTCAGCGACTCATATGTTTTTGATGGTCGTACTTCTGCTTGCGTTTTACCCTATTATTTATCTTCTTGCTGTTTCGTTTAATCGTAAAGACACGCTTGCTGGTGCGCTACCTCGAGAAGGTGACCTTTTAACACGCTCAGGCGTTTTACCGAATTTTGCAGAATTCTCAACCGTGCAGTATCAAAAAGTTTTGAGTCAGACTCATATCTTAGGCTATCAGTGGGTTTTTATAGCGGTTGCTGTGCTCGCTGTCCTTGGTATTGTTGCGGCAAGTTTTGTCAAACGCTCGAGTTCTAAACCTTATATCGCCGAACGTTGGCGCGGCATCTTTGGTTGGATTACCTTTGGGGCTCTTGCAGTCTTGGTGATTAGCATTACGCCAGCACAGTTTTATGGCGTAACTGCTGACGGCGAACGCACGACTCCGAGCAGTGATCGCATGATCGTTCTTTATATCCGCAATACACTTCTCGTTTCTGGCATTACAGGGCTTTTTGCTGTCCTAATTTCAACTACCGCAGGTTATGCTTTTGCACGCTTTAAGTTTCAAGGACGTTACGGCACCTTGCTTTCGTTTGTGTTCGTACAGATGTTTCCCAACTTTATGGCTCTCGTGGCGATCTATTACCTTATGACTGCAATTGACTTATTTGACACTTTTCCTGGTCTTATCCTCGCTTATTCGGGAGGTGCAATTGCCTTTGCATCGTGGATTTTTAAGGGCTATTTAGATTCGATTAGTCCAAGTCTCGAGGAGGCCGCACTCGTTGACGGCACCACACGCTGGGGAGCCTTCTGGCGCATTATCTTACCCATTAGTGTACCGATGCTCCTCTTTATTTTCCTTCTACAATTTATTGGTACCTACAGCGAGTTTATCTTGGCCAATACACTCCTCCAAGACAACATGAAATGGACGGTAGGGATGGGTCTTAGGAATTTTTCTACTGGACGTTTTGACACCCAGTGGGGAGCCCTTGCCGCAAGTGCCGTTCTTGGCAGTATCCCGATTGTCATTCTTTTTTACGCCTTCCAAGACGCGCTTACAGGACAGTACACCGAGGGCGGAGTCAAAGGCTAAAAAGCAGAACGTTGAAGGCAGAGAGCTTACGCTTAACTTTTAGCTTTCAGCGTTCTACCTTGTGCTTTATCAACGATAAAATTACATTGAGCATTCAATGTTATAGACTGCCGTCTTTCGCGTTTTTATAATCGGACTAAGTTCAAGGTTTTATAGGCAGTATGGACTAAAAGTCCCTTTTTGATTTCAAAGCAAGGCATAAACTTTCAGGGCTATACACGCACAGTAAAGATTAAGTGTAGAATACTCGAGGCAAATTTGTAGAGTCTTTAGCGGGGCGTATCCTGCCGTTCCTCACCACTACTGTTGCTAAAGGCTACTCGAGAAGGAGAATCATTATGAAAATAGGAATTAACGGTTTTGGACGTATCGGTAGGCAAATCTTCCGCATTGCCTCAAAAAAGGGTTTAGATATTGCTCTTATTAATGACCTCACCGACAACGCTACACTCGCCCACTTACTCAAGTACGACTCAAACTACGGCATCTTCGATCAAAAGGTTTCTTATGACGAAAACAATATTATTGTGGGCCGCAAGAAAGTCATGGCGACGGCTATCAAGGAACCCGAGAATATTCCTTGGAAAAAAGCTGGCGTAGATATTGTCATTGAGTCCACAGGAATTTTTGAAGCAAGAGAACAAGCAGCTCGTCACTTAAAAGGTGGTGCCAAAAAAGTTTTAATCAGTGCGCCTTCACCTGACGCAGATTTTGACATTATGATGGGTGTCAATGAAAAACAATACGACGCAAAAAAACACACTATTCTCTCTAATGCGTCTTGCACCACGAACTCACTCGCCGCTGTCATGAAAGTTATGGATGAAGTCTTTGGTGTCGAGCAGGCTATGATGACGACCATTCACAGTTACACGAATGACCAGCGTCTACTCGATTTACCTCACAAAGATTTGCGCCGCGCCCGTGCTGCTGCAATTAACATGATTCCTACCACGACAGGTGCAGCCAAAGCCGTCGGTAAGGTTTTACCACAATTCAAAGGTATTTTTGATGGCGTATCGGTGCGTGTGCCTACACCCACAGGTTCGCTTTCAGACATTACGATGATCATCAAAAAAGATGCTGACGCTGCCAAAATTAACAAGGCCCTCGAGAAAGCCTCCAACGGTGCACTCAAAGGTATTGTTGAATACAGCACCGACCCGCTCGTCTCCCGTGACATTGTAGGCAATCCACACTCTGCGATTGTTGATAGCCAAATGACCAAAACCATGGGCAAAATGGTGAAGCTTTTTGTCTGGTACGACAACGAGTGGGGCTACTCTAACCGTATGGTAGACGTGCTGAAAATTATGGGCAAAGGCATGAAATAAAGTTGAAGGTATAAGGTTAAAGGTTGAAGGTTTAGGTTAGATTTTAACCTTTAACCTTCAACCTTTAACGTTTAACCTCATTACAGAAAGGTGAATAAACGTATGCCACTAAGAACTTTGAAAGATACAGACGTACGCGGAAAACGTGTGCTCGTTCGCGCTGATTTCAATGTGCCACTCGAGAAATCGCGCATCAGCGATGACAGCCGCATCACTGCAACAATTCCAACCCTTGAATATTTGATGAAGCAAAACGCAACAATTATTTTGATGAGCCATTTAGGAAGGCCCAAAGGTGTTGAAGATAAATCACGCCTCAAGCCCGTGGCCATGCATCTTAGTAAATTACTCGGCAAGCGCGTTCAGTACAAACCAACCGACGGGCCAGCAAGTGCCGAGAGCAAGGAGCTCGTGAAAAACGCAAAACCTGGCTCGATTATTTTGCTCGAGAACACCCGCTTTGACCCCCGCGAAGAAAAGAACGACGAAAAACTTGCTAAGGCTTTGGCGAGCATGGCTGATGTTTATATCAATGATGCTTTTGGTGCTGCACATAGGGCGCACGCCAGTACCGAAGGTGTCGCGCATTTTTTACCCAATGCAGCCGGGCTGCTGCTCGAGCGTGAAATCAGCGTGTTATCCCAACTTCTAGAAAAGCCTAAAAAACCTTTTAAAGTGATTCTCGGTGGTGCAAAAGTTTCCGATAAAATTGGTGTGATTGAAAATTTACTGGAGCGTGCCAACGAAATTTTAATTGGTGGCGCGATGGCCTACACTTTTATCAAAGCACAAGGTGGCAGCGTCGGCAAATCACTGGTCGAACATGACAAGTTAGAACTCGCTCTCGAGATTCTCGCCAAAGCTAAAAAAGCTAAAGTAAAAATTCATCTTCCCAAAGATTCACGCTGCGCCACAGAAATTAAAGCGGGCGTAAAAACAAAGGTTTTTCCGTCCAACAAAATCCCTGATGACTATATGGGTTTGGATGCTGGCCCAGAAGCCATCAAACTTTATCAGGCCAAACTTGCCACCGCAAAAACCGTGTTGTGGAATGGGCCACTGGGTGTATTTGAAACAAAGCCGTTTGACAAAGGAACATTTGCTATCGCCAAAACGGTTGCAAAACTTAAAGGCTTTACAGTTGTTGGTGGCGGTGACTCGGTAGCTGCCATTAACGAAGCAGGCGTAGCCAAAAAGATTGACCACATCTCCACAGGTGGCGGTGCTTCACTCGAGTTACTCGAGGGTATTACTCTTCCAGGTATAGCGGTGCTCAGCACTTAGTAACATTAACGGCCCAAATGCATCTTGTGAAGCACGTTAGCCCTGCATAGTTTACGTATAGTGGAAAGATTCATAATTAC
>JBOFGY010000168.1:0-10655 GCA_051649365.1 Trueperaceae bacterium | reverse complement strand
TGCTTGCTAAACGTCACGCTGTGGATGACTTCCTGACCAAACTCGCGGCTGACCCTGAGCGCATCAAACGCCTTTGCTTTTGGGACTGGCTTCAATCTTCAATCTAGCTTATGCGTCACTTCAATAAAGAATTGGTATTATTATTGCTGACCAGCACTACCCATCTCATGACTATCAAAGTCTATACCTACTGGCACACGAACTTGCCCATACTACACAGCAAAACCTATCACTTAATAACACAGATCACCTTCAAATTGCACCGAGTGACTCCCCTAGTGAACAGCAAGCTGATGCTGCCGCAGTCTCTGCTTTGTCAGCGCAACAACCAATAATATCTCCGATTTCAGCCACCCCTCAATTAGCTAGGCGTGGCCCGATGCCTGCACCAGTCCGTCCTCCACCAGTCCGTCCTCCACCTGTTCGGGCTCCTGCTCGAGCCCCTGGTGGTACCCGTGCGCCTGGCTCACCTGCTCCAAGCGGTGGCAGCACTTATCAAGAACCTATTTGGGTGCCTGATCAACTTGATAATAGCCTCGAGGCTGCGTTGCAGCGCAGTGCCATCAGTGATTATGCGGAGCGTGAACGTATACGACAAGAACAGCCTATTGCTACCCTCGATCGGGAGGGGAAAGCACCCACATTTATTACAGAACATGGCACCCGTAACCATGCGTGGCTAGGGGGTCCTGCTGGTGGTGGGTCCATTACAGTTCGCAACCGAAAATTTCACGTATTAGATGCAATAGAACACGAGGTGAGTCAAGCCAATACCGAACAAGACTTACAACGCATCCTTCAAGACTATGTGCCTTCGGTTGCCCTTGTCAACGAAGCCATTGCTCTAAGCAAGGGACGCAGTATTCCTTTGTTAGTTAGCAGTAGACCTGTTCTCAGACCCTTTTGGGATATGCCACTTTACCCACAAGGTTTCGACCCGCGAGGGCAAACCCGACTTCAGGTTTTTGAAGCTGCTCTCAATCAACGTATGGAAAAAGTGCCTGCTTTAGCACAAAGCCGCTTGCGACCTCAGTCGAAGCAACGCAAAGGTTGTCGCATTGAACCTATTGATCCCTTGGGTGGAGACCCCATGTCTGTTCTTTATTGTCACTTAGCTACAGGTAGCCCTTATTCCTACAGAATCACCCTCGAGTCTGGTACAGGTGCTGCTACCCAACGGTGGGCCGAGATAGATTCGCTACGAGGTGACACCTGGTATGAGTGTAAGTGTGGCTATGAAGCTCTACTGACAGGTGCAGCTCGAGGTGAGGGCGTAGCAAAAGCAGTTTTGGAAAAACTCGACAAACAGGTACTCAATCATTTGGATATTGCTCGCACCTGTGGACTACAATATCGCTATATTGTTTCAAATAACCGTGTTGCTGAGATTCTACGTGAACGTTGGTTTGGAAACGTTGTTATTGACGTTATTCCCTTTGAGGGTTGCGAATAAGACAAGCTGTTGATGTAACCCAAATGTTACCTCCCCCTCTCTAAACTGAGTTGTCTCAGCAGAGAGGGGCTTTTTCATGCAGGGTTACATACAACCGCATTGCACACAAAGGACTAACCCATGAGCGGCTTCCCCGGCTCTCCCCGCTTAATCAAAGGTGGCATCGTCCTATTAGACCCTGGTAGTGGCGCAGTGCAGCGTGTTATTTCACTACAATACAACCCCGACACGCTCACGAGAAGTTTTCAGGTACAGGGAACAGGCGGTGAAAGTGGTGACCGCTCCGAAGCCTTGCGGCTTAAAGGCCCACCTGTTGAAAGCTACAAACTGGACGCAGAAATAGATTTAACCGACCAGATGGAACAGGGCACAAACACAGAGCTTGGTTTACACCCGCAGCTAGCCGCCCTCGAGACCCTCACTTACCCGAGTAGTAGCCAACTCGAGCGCAACAACTCGCTCGCAGGCGCAGGACAACTTGAAATCATCCCTATGCAAGCACCGCTCACCCTGTTTGTCTGGAGCAAAAACCGCATCGTACCAATGCGGCTTACTGAATTCAGCATCACCGAGGAAGCCTTCGACCCCTTCCTCAATCCCATCCGCGCCAAGGTGAGTTTGGGAATGCGCGTACTGAGCGTAAACGATTTAGGCTTTACCCACAAAGGCGGCAGTTTATTTATGAGTTATTTAAGGCAAAAAGAACAGTTTGCAAGCCAATCTCGAGGACAGCTAGGACAACTGGGCATCACGGGAATTCCATAACAGCAGGTTATTCGTGATTCGTTTTTCGTCATTCGTTTTTCGTAAAACCAACAAACGAATGACGAAAAACGAACAACCCTTTTAGGAGAAACTATGCACACCAACTTAATCTTTCCACCCACGAGTCGCTATCATGGCCTCGAGACCGCCGAGCATGTTTTAGCGAATGGCAATAAAGTTCTTTATCTGCGTCGTCGTTTTTTGCCACAACCTGAGAATCTCGCGCTGTTGCAAGAACATGTTGTCACGCAAGGTGACAGGCTTGACCGCATCACCGCGCATTATTTGGGTGACCCCGAGCAGTTCTGGCGCGTTTGCGATGCTAACAGAGCCATGCGCCCTGATGAATTGACTGAAACGATAGGTCGCCGTTTGCGAATTACTTTGCCTGAAGGTATTCCAGGTGCCCCGCAAGGACTGTTGTAATGCTTAAAGGAATTAACCTAACATTGATGATTGGGCCTGTCGTGCCACTGCCTGCACCGCAAGTAGTGATGGACGCGCTCTCGAGCCTCACCGTTACCATCAACGACATCAGTGCCAGCACGTTTGAATTGAGATTTGGTCTCAGTAATAAATCACCACTGCATACTTTATTTTTACTCAGTGGTGGTGCGCCACTTTTATTCATGCGTGTGATTATTGCTGTCACGATAAACGGCACACCTGAAGTGCTGATTGATGGTGTGATTACCAATCATCAAATTCAGCCGGGGGGTGACGCTGGGCATTCTATGCTCGTGATTACAGGTGAAGATTTAACGGCACTGATGAACCAACAAAATTTTAGCGGCATACCTTTTCCAGCCATGCCCGCCGAGGCGCAAGTGGCTCTACTGCTACTTAAATACGCTTTTTTAGGCATTATACCGATGGTTATTCCCAGCGTACTTTTAGAGGTTTCTGTTCCAACGAACAGAATTCCCAGTCAGCGTGGTACAGACTTAGTACATATTAAAAACTTAGCAGAGCGTGTGGGGTATGTGTTTTATCTCGAGCCTGGCCCCGTGCCTGGCGTGAACAAAGCCTACTGGGGGCCACAAATCAAAGTGGGCGTACCGCAGAGTGCGCTTAATATTGACATGGATGCCCACACCAACGTCGAGCAACTAAGTTTTAATTTCGACAACCAGAAAAATAAGATTCCTACTGTCTTTATCTATAACGAACAAACTAAAATCCCCATTCCTATTCCGCTACCACCCATCACACCACTCAATCCACCTCTAGGTCTCATTCCACCTTTACCCACGAGCCTTGGTGATTTACAACCCGTGAGCGATAACCTTTCCAAACGCCCCATTCCCGCCGCCATCATGATTGGTTTGGCAAAAGCCTCGCAGTGGGCAGAAGCCGTGACGGGTTCAGGTAGTCTCGATGTAACGCGCTACGGGCGCATTCTCAAAGCGCGTCAACTCGTTGGTGTACGCGGTGCGGGGCCAGCGTTTGACGGACTGCATTATGTCAAAAGTGTGACCCACACCATCAAGCGTGGTGAACACAAACAAGGTTTTAACCTTAGTCGCAACGGACTTCTCTCAACCGTTCCGAGGGTGGCAGCATGAGCGCAACAATGCCAGAAACAATGATGCAGGGTGAACGCTCCTTACGCTACTACGGCAAGTATCGCGGCACAATTATTAACAATATTGACCCCGAGCAGCGTGGGCGCATCATGGCGATGGTTCCAGACGTGCTGGGACTTACACCCTCGAGCTGGGCCATGCCTTGCGTGCCTGCAGCGGGGATTCAATCAGGCGTATTTATCGTGCCACCGCTTGGTTCAGGTGTGTGGATTGAATTCGAGCAAGGCGACGCAGACTATCCCATTTGGACGGGCGGCTTTTGGGGCTTAGTTGCGGAAGTGCCAGGTTCAGCCGTGTCACCCACACTCGTACCACCCCCAATTCCACCAGGACAAAACATCATTTTGCAAAGCACGGGTCAAAACCGCATCATGATTAGTGATTCTGCGCCGACTGTGCCGGTGCCAGGTGGCATTCCAGGTACAGGTGGCATCACACTAAGAAGCACGACAGGCGCAACCATTGTAGTAAATGACAGCGGCATTTATTTGGATAACGGCAAAGGTGCCTCGATCAAAATGATCGGCCCAACCATCACCGTCAACAACGGCGCACTAACGATTATTTAATCGGCGATTATTTAGGAGGTACGGAATGCCAGGATTTTTACTTCATCAAGGTGCACAAGTGATTTGTTCGCATTTTGGACTCGCCACGCCAACGGTTCCAAACCCTCGAGTCCTAGTGAGCGGGCTTCCCACCGTGACGCAAGCGACTCCTTACGTGGTAGCAGGTTGTACTTTTCCTGCCCAAACGAGCGGCGCACCACCTTGTGTCACGGCTCAGTGGCTTCGCGGCGCGGCTCGAGTTTTCTCAAACGGTCAACCTGTCTTGCTTTTAGATAGCCAGTCTTTAACCAATAACGCTGTACCCTTGCAAATCCTCGTGACCCAGACGAGAGTCAGTGGGATGTGATGAACCTAGATTATCCTTACAGGTTTGATGGACGCGGACGCACGGCTGAAACCAGTTACGAAAATCACGTGCACGACATGATCGAGCAATTTCTCTTTACCAATCCTGGCGAAAGGGTCAACCGCCCTGATTTTGGCAGTGGTTTGTTGCAACTTGTTTTTGCACCCAACAGTCCAGAACTAGCAGCCGCGTTGCAATTTACCGTGCAAGCAGGTTTGCAGCGTTGGCTCGGTGATGTGATTGAAGTCGAACATCTTGAAGTCACCAGTGAAGATGCCAAACTCACGGTAGACCTCAGCTACATTCTTAGGCGCACACAAGAACGCCACACGGAAAGATTTGTTCGGGAGCAGCCATGATGCTACATTGTGAACAAGAAAATCGTCGCGCTGAAGTTCGCAAAAATCCAAATCTTAACGGACTGGATTACCTCGAGGTCTCAGGTGACCAGCGCACACTCACGATTTATTTTTTAGACAAAGTCCCAGACTTAAAAAAAGAAAATATCCGTATCACGGGTGGAAGGCGCATCACCAATATTAATGTGGTAGATATTGACATTTGCCGCTCACAAGACCCCGAGCGTGATGCTTGCTTGACGGTTCGTGTGAATAAACCTGGAGATTTTTCCTGCTACAAACTTTGCATTGTTGCCCTAGACGAAAGAGGTCGCCCGACAGATCAACCTCATCCTGAATTTGACCCGAGGTACTGGTGTCTCGAGTTCACCTTCAAAGCCAATTGCCCTTCTGATTTAGATTGTGCGTCCCTACCTTGTGAGAGCAAACCTTTACCGCAACCTGAGATTAACTATCTTGCTAAAGATTATGCCAGTTTTCGTCAACTTATCTTGGACCGTCTAGCGTTACTCGTTCCTGAGTGGCAAGAGCGGCACGTACCCGACCTTGGCATTGCGCTTGTCGAGTTGCTGGCTTACACAGGTGACCACCTGAGTTACTACCAAGATGCAGTTGCCACCGAAGCTTATTTGGACACGGCGCGGCAGCGTATTTCGGTGCGTCGTCACACGCGGCTCGTGGATTACCTGGTGAGTGAAGGGTGTAATGCCCGGGCTTGGCTGCATTTACATACAGACAGTAATATTGCGCTCGAGCTAAAACATTTTGCCTTTATCACCCGCATTCGTGAATTTCTGAATGAACCACGCAGCATTCTTAGTTTGGAAGATTTGCGAACGGTTCCCGCAAGCAACTATGTTTGGTTCGAGTCAGTAACGGGAGACACCATTCAACTTTACACATTTCATAATGAAATTCAATTCCACACTTGGGGTGATAGCGAGTGTTGTTTGGTCAAAGGTGCAACGAGGGCGACGCTAAAAGATGCTTACAAAGAATCTCCTGAACAAAAAATAGAGGATAACAAAAACAATTACAAAAAAGACAAAAACAACAAGCACAAGAAACATCATGATGACGATTGTGACGATGACCCAGAGCAACCCGAAGAGCCTGAGCGTGAACTACCTGAGCGTGAACTAAAGTTAAACGTCGGTGACGTTCTTATCTTTGAAGAAATCCTCGGACCCAAAACAGGGCATAAAGCTGATGCTGACCCCACACATCGCCACGCGGTCAAACTAACTAAAATCACGCGGGGTATAGACCCTTCGTACACTCAACCTATCATTGAAATTGAATGGCACAAAGAAGATGCGCTGCCCTTTGCACTGTGTATCTCGAGCGTCGCCAACTGCCAGCCACTTTCCAATGTAAGTGTTGCGCGGGGGAATATTATTCTAGTGGATCATGGACGCACCTTAACTCCTGAATTCTTGGGTGAGGTGCCAGGCAAAGATATGCTCAAGTGCAATGAATGCGGCGATAAAAAAACATATCTAGCGGGTCGTTTTCGTCCGATGCTGAGGAATAGTCCGCTAACGTTTAGCGAGACTATCAAAGCGAATGCTTCAGCAACTGCGACAGTCTTTCAGCGCAATCCTCGGCAAGCCTTGCCAGCGATAAAACAACTTGTCAGTTCGTCTATAACATCTCCTGAAGGTACACCTGACGAAGCGAAAGCAAAAGAACTTTTAGAACAAGGCGGGCTCGAGTGGTCGCCCCGTTATGACCTTCTTGCCAGTCAGAATGATGATCCTCATGTCGTCCTCGAGATGAACAATGATGGCTACGCTCACTTGCGCTTTGGTGATGGTGAATTGGGAAGACAACCTGAAGTAAGACATAATTTTGCCACACGCTACCGTGTAGGGAATGGAACCTCTGGCAATGTTGGTGCAGATTCGATTACACACGTCGTGATGTTAGAAACAGTGAGTGGCTTGGGTCTCGAGCCTCGCAATCCGCTACCAGCTACCGGCGGCATGAAAGCTGAAACCTTAGAAGAAATCAAACTCATGGCTCCTTACGCTTTTCGGGGTGATTTGCAACGCGCCATCACACCGAGTGATTACGCCGTCTTAGCAGAGCGCGATGTCGAAGAAGTGCAGCGCGCCAATGCGAGACTGCGCTGGACAGGTAGCTGGTACGAGATGCAAGTGGCAGTAGATGCTGAAGGACAAAACGAAACACCTGAAAAACTATTGGACAAAGTTGATTATCGCTTGCGCCGTTATCGCCGCATTGCTCACGATTTGCGTGTAAGTGCAGCAGAGACTGTGCCGCTCGAGCTAGCCCTGCTCGTGTGCGTTGACCCACATTATCAAGCAGGACACGTCAAACGCGCTTTGTTAGAGCGTTTTAGCAACCGTGTATTAGCCGATGGCATGAAAGGTTTTTTTCATCCTGATAATTTGAGTTTCGGTGAAGGTGTATTTATAAGCCGCATTGTTGCTGAGGCAAAAGCTGTTACGGGTGTTGAGAATGTTGTCGTAACAAAATTACAACGCTTTGGTGATACAGACGCTGACAATGAGCGAGTTCTCGAGTCTGGTGTGCTCGAGTTAAATCCCTTTGAAATTGCCAGGCTCGATAACGACCCGAGCTTTCCTGAAAACGGTGTTCTTACGCTCGAGATGCGAGGTGGACGATGATGTGCGGTTGTGATGAAAAATGCACTTGCGGTTGCTGCGAGGGCACACAAACACTAACCCCAGCAGAAATTTATAACCGTCCTGGCTTGCCCATGCTCTTTTACCGCGTGGGTACACACGGACAGTTTTTGCAAAGCATGAAATCTCGACTCTCGAGTAGCGAGTATCCCGCACTCGAAGGACTCAAAACCAGAGACCCGAGTGATTTTTCAGTTACGCTTTTAGATAGTTGGGCACTGATGGGCGACGTACTAAGTTTTTATCAAGAACGTATTGCCAATGAAGGTTATTTGCGGACTGCCACAGAAAGACGGAGTGTGCTCGAGCTAGCCCGCCTCATTGGTTACGCGCCGCGCCCTGGTGTGTCTGCGACGGTTTATCTTGCTTACACTCTGGACAAAGACCAAAATGTAACGATTGCCAAAGGCAACCGTGCACAGAGTGTGCCTGGGCCTGGTGAATTGCCGCAGAGTTTTGAAACATCGGAAGATTTAGAGGCGAGAGTGGAACTCAACGCTATGAAGCCTCGCCCCAATCGCCCCCAATATTTTTCGTTAAGACAAGAAGCAAATGCGGCTGGCGTGGTCACTTTTATAGGAACGATTGACAATACACTTTACCTCGAGGGCATCGCAAGTAATTTGAAAACGAATGATTTACTTTTGCTCAATTTCAGCAGTCACACGCAAGCCTTAGTGTCTGTTACAGAAGTAGTGCTCGAGCCTTCTCTCAACCGCACTACAGTAGCAGTCATGCTGCGTGACCCAGAAGCGATAAACCCTGAAGATGCACAAGACAATGTGATAAAGAAAATTCAGACACTTGCTGAGCGTTTTGAAAACACTGCGAAGTTTCGCTTACCGCCTAATGCGGGACAAGAAGCCAAAGCCTTACTAGCAAGCCTACGAGACAAAAACGATAGAGAAGAACTGCAAAGTCACCTCAAGGCAACAGTACTACCTCAACTTAAAGTGTTTTACACCTCTGCTTTAGCTAAAGGGCAAAAACGAATGACGGATTGGCTAAGTGCTGCTACTCAAGAACTCGAGGCTGTTGTTAAACCTATGGCTAACAACTTCTCACCCAAAAATGGCAAACCAAGCACACCCTTGTCAACAATTGTCAAAGGCTTACGCAAACCTGTTTCACTGCAACCCCCGAATGACAAACGTTTAGAGCGTGACGCAGTTGCTTTATATTCACAAGATTCTGACGTATTTCCCAAACTTTATAGTGCGCTTTATCCTGCTATAAAAGAGGCGACGTATCAGGCACTCGCCGAAGTGGATTCAGGCGCAGCAGCATCTTTAGAGAGGCTCGAGGCACTGCGCGTCAAAGCAGCCCTCTTTGCCCACAACCTCCCCGCCAAACCCGAAATAGATGATGGGGTGTTTACAGGGGACTTTATTGAAGCAGACTTAACAACTATTTTTGGTGATTTATCAAAGTCATCTGAACCACCGGGGCAAATTCCCTTAGATGCCGAATACAATCAGATCAAGACAAACTCTTGGGTGGTGATTGAGCGTCCTAAGTTTGAAGAAATTAATGAAACCATGCAAATCACAGGGCGAATCACTTCTTACCACTTCGTAAAAGCTGCCGAATCTATCACTTGGTCAGCCAATGGATTCCCGTTTTCCGCTAAAGTCAGCGTCCTAACACTCGACCCACCTTGGTTGTCCGACCTCAATGAAAACGAGCTTAAAACATTGTTTTCTTCAGCTAGACTCCTGAGAATATTTTTACGAAGCACGACCATTCATGCAGCAGGTGAAGCATTGAGACTGGCCAATAAAGCTATTGACGAAGATGTAACAGGACAAGAAACCTATCTCGAGCTAGACACACTCTACCGAGGTTTAGAAGCGGGTCGCTGGGCCATCGTCGAAGGTGAACGCAGTGATATTTTTCCCTCACAAAACAATGGCTCTAAGCCTAGCGGTGTCATTGCCTCAGAACTAGCCATGATTTCAGAAGTGATTCACGGTGTGTGGGGTGTGAAAGCACTTGGCCCTGTGCAAGTGGGTGATGCCGATGCGCTGCCAGGTGACACACTGCACACCTTTATTCGCTTCGCTGAACCTTTCGAGTATCAGTTTAAGCGTGACACGGTGAAAATTTATGGCAATGTTGTAAAAGCCACTCACGGTGAAACCAAGCTCGAGACCCTTGGTGCAGGCGATGCCACGAAGTCTTTTCAAACGTTTGCGCTCAAACAACCACCCCTCACCTATTTAGCGGCACCGACGGCAGCAGGGGCAGAGAGTACGCTCGAGCTTCGCGTGAACGGCGTGGCGTGGCATGAAGCACCGTATCTCACAGGCTTAAAACCTACAGACCGCAAGTATCAAATCCGCATTGAAGATGACGGCAAAACCTCTGTCGTGTTTGGCGATGGAAGACAAGGTGCAAGGCTACCGACGGGACTCGAGAACGTTACGGCAAAATATCGTAGCGGCATCGGCAGACCTGGCAATGTGGCAGCAAATAGGATTAGTTTGCTCACGACCAAACCATTAGGCGTTAAGGAAGTTATCAATCCGCTCGCAGCGAGTGGTGGCGCAGACCGTGAAAGCCGCGACGTAGCAAGGAAGAATGCACCCAAAGCGGTCAAAGCCTTAGACCGCCTCGTGTCGGTGCAGGATTACGCAGATTTTGCTGAAAGTTTTGCAGGTATTGGTAAAGCAACTGCAACAGAGATTTCTTATGAGGGTCGTTCTGTCGTTCACGTAACGATGGCAGGCATTGATGACATTCTTATCGCTGAAAGTTCTGACCTCTACCGCAATTTATATAAAGCCTTGCGTAATTTGGGTGACCCGTATCAAAGCGTTGAACTTGCACTGCGTGAACTCAAACTACTCGTAATTGAGGCTCGAGTACGGATTCTACCTGACTATCTTTGGGAAGAAGTCGAACC
>JBOFGY010000167.1:0-18346 GCA_051649365.1 Trueperaceae bacterium | reverse complement strand
GATCTTCCACTAGCCTAGCTGCATCTATCTTGAATTCCGTACTGTAATCCCGCTTCTCTTTCTTGGCTGTTGCCATCTTAGACCTCCTGCGTACTTATAGTCTCTTCCTTTTTTGTCTAAGATTTCAAGCTAAGTCCAGATGCTAGTGTTCTTGTTGGAGAAGTGTTGCGCTACAGGGGCCGCCAACTGATTGTTCGTAATGACTTCGAGCTTCATATTGCCCTTCACACTTGGGATGAAGCAGTTTATGAATTACCAAAACGACTAAAGCACTTAGGAAAGCGTCAGAGTTTGGTGGATGAGGTGGTAAAACAATTGGTGCTCGAGTCCTTGTGGTTGGTAAGGCGACATGTCATGGTTCAACCCGTTCTGACCTACCAAGAATTTAAGGAAGAAGCCTCGTTGCGTATTCCCCGCGACCCTGATGATTGGCCAAGTGTTGCACTAGGGTTATCACTCAGTGCTGGTATCTGGACTCAAGACCAAGATTACTTCGGCTGTGGTTTACCCGTCTGGACAACCGATGTTTTAGATAATTATTTGAAAGCCTCGAGAAAGTAAACATGAGCTATCCCAAAATGTGGCGTTCACGATGCCGTAAACGCCACATTGCATAGGAGTACGTCCTTGCGAGGAGCGTGTAGAGGTCAAAGAACTTTCAAGCTGCCTTAGCAGTGTGCTTGGCCATAAAAGAGCGACGCGGCAAGCTTCCTTCATTAAACCTAGTTACCAAGTCAGTGAAGGAAGCTTGCTTCGTGGCTGCGGACGCGATAAGCGATAAGCTGTGTTCGCAGTAACATTCGGCATGACTCATGCCTTAACCCTACTGCCACAAAAGTTAAATGCTAGCAGAAACTGCTACTTCATTTGGCACTGTCTCAGCAATGACCTGATGCTCAGCTAACCACCGCTCCGCAGCCATTGCTGCTTTCGTGCCTGCACCTACACTTGTGCCGAGTTGACGGTAGACTTCATCCGAAACATCGCCAGCAACAAAGATACCTGTTTCAGAAGAATAGATTTCGTCACGCACATCCACATAGCCAGTGGATGTGAGTTTGACTAAACCACTAAGAAAGCCTGTGTTAGGCACATGACCAATGTAGATAAAAACGCCGTCGGTTTTAAGGACACTTTCTTCACCTGTGACGATATTTTTTGTTTTCACACCTGTTACTTGGCCATCCCTGCCTAAAACTTCTTCTACAGTGGTATTCCAAACCCAGTGCATTTTAGGATTTGCAAAGGCCCGTTTTTGTGCCTCTTTGTTAGCCCGTAAGCTGTCACGGCGGTGAAGGATAGTGACTTTACTGGCGAACTTCGTTAGAAAATAACCTTCTTCGATAGCTGCGTCGCCACCGCCTACGACCACGACTTCTCTACCACGATAAAAGAACCCATCACAAGTGGCACAAGTGGAAACACCACGCCCATAAAACTCGTTTTCGCCAGGCACGCCGAGGCGGCGTGGGTTAGCCCCTGTGGCTAGAATGACAGCTTTAGCCTGATAGTCCGTGTCATAACCGTGAACGACGAAGCCACTGGCAGTTTTTTCAATACCGGATACTTCATCCATTTCAATTTTGGCACCAAACTTTTCGGCTTGGCGCACCATGCGCTGTGATAATTCTTGACCGCTAATGAGTTCGTCAAAGCCAGGATAGTTCTCGACTTCTTGGGTCTGGGCGATTTGCCCACCCGGTAAGCCTTTTTCTAGAATAACAGTGCTAAGTTGTCCACGACCTGCGTAAATGCCAGCAGTGAGCCCTGCAGGACCGCCACCAATGATGACGACATCGTACTGATGCTGGGTTCTGCTCTTCGTTTGTGCTTGTGTCATATGTCCTCCACATTGATTGCTGTTCGGTGAGGAAGTGTCTGAGACAATCCTCTTTACTAGAACAATTATAGTTCTGCAAGGTTTAAGCTTTGGTTAGCTGTCTTGCGTTCTTTTGGCTGTACTGAGGGTATAGCTGTTTTTGCCGAGGGTTGCAGTCTTGCCAAATTTCAATACCAACTCCGAGTAAAGCCCTTGTTTGTTAAGCTAATAAGCTTATCTATGTGCGAAGTTTGCTCAAAAGTAGCTCACTGTGTCCCAAAACGTACAATTATCCATTAGGTATTATTGTCAAAATACGTTCGTTCCTAAGTCCTTGTGGTTTACTAAAAAAAGCAAGTGTTTACCAAGGGCTTCTTGAGTAAGCAGCACGTGAGTCGTTATTTCGGCGAACAATCTCGCCGTAACTCTCCAATTTAATTGACTTGATACCTTAGGTCAGTCGCTACTAAGTCCATAGACTTTAGTAAGTGACTAGGTCACTGCATTAGTACGAAAGTGCATCATCGCACTAAGTCGTCTGGCTCTTTTGAAATTTTCCTAGAAAAGTCACACTGTTCCAAGGAGGAATTTTCCGTGAATTTAATAACGACATTGACCAAAACGAATCAGCTAGATAACAATGAACCTTTAAGTACCTTTACTGATCTCGTATGTATTTCGCATTTGCGTTGGGATTTTGTGTACCAACGTCCACAACATCTCATGAGTCGCGCTGCTAAAACACGTCGTGTATTTTTCGTGGAAGAACCTAGGCTCGAGGAGAAAGAAACAGTTCGGTTCGAGATTCGCCAAGATGAATCAGGTGTTTTAGTCGTGGTGCCCTTTTTGCCTACAGGACTGGACGAAGCGGCTACCCATGAACGTTTTACTCAACTTCTAGAGCAGATGCTCGATTATCATAATGTGAACGACTATACGCTATGGGTTTATACGCCTATGCCGCTACCTGCCCTGCTCGCGCTTTCCAATAGACATAAACCACAGCTTGTTATTTATGACTGTATGGATGAATTAGCCAACTTCCGTTTTGCGCCACCAGAACTACGTGAACGCGAAGCACAGCTTTTTGCTTGGGCAGATGTCGTTTTTACAGGCGGTTACAGCCTTTATGAGGCAAAAGTTAAACAGCACAATAACGTTTATCCTTTTCCGTCTTCAGTGGATGTAGACCATTTTGCCAAAGCGATGTTACATCCAAATGAACCTGCCGATTTGCAAACTATCCCACATCCGAGAGTTGGGTTTATTGGTGTGATTGATGAACGTATGGATGTTGCGCTGGTAGGTGAAGTTGCGGCCTTACGACCCGATTTGCACTTTGTAATGATTGGACCAGTTGTCAAAATTTCTCAAGATGAATTGCCAAAAGGCGATAATGTGCATTACTTGGGTCAAAAACAATATAAAGACTTACCTAACTACCTCGCCTATATTGACGTAGCTATGATGCCTTTTGCTATCAACGATTCTACACGGTTTATCTCACCTACAAAAACACCAGAATATTTAGCGGCGGGTAAACCCGTCATTTCTACACCGATTCATGATGTGGTGCGACCTTATGGCGAAAAAGATTTAGTTGTCATCGCAGAGACGTGTGCCGCGTTTGTTGAAGGTCTCGAGCAGCTTCTCACCGAAGACCAAACCCAACGTCGTAGCCGTGCAGACATATTTGTCAATCGTTTATCGTGGAGCCACACTTGGCAAGAGATGGAGCATGCTATGGCCAGAGCAGCAGAGATCAAGCAACCTACGAAACACTCTCTACCCGTTCCTGCTACGCCCTATACCCAGCTACGCTACACTACAAATCGCTCGAGTAAACTACCCGCTTTGCCTGCTTCTACTACTTCTACTTCACGCGCCACGAGTACGAGTGCAAAAGCGACAGCCAGTATAGCTTCGCTGGCTAAATCTGTACGGTAAAGCGCATATAACACTGCATAGTTTAAAGATGAGTTTTGTAGTCTTACATAATACAAAGAAGTTGCTGGATAGTTCAGTGAAAAGGGTGAGGCTACAAACTTTGAAAGTTTCGCCGTAACGCTAATGTTGTAGTCGAGTTTTAGCTAATTTTTAACTTCATGAATAGTTAAATCTCGAGTTGCGGATGAAGCTGACGATTATCTCACCAAGCTACTACAAATGCTTACTACTATAGACGCGCATGATTGAATCAACTCACCCTACTCCTTTACTTCAACGTGCTCAATGGTGGTCTTTTGACGGAACCTGGCAGTTCGCTTATGACGACTCGAGAAGTTGTCATCTCAATGATGTTGTTTTTAACAAAGAAATTTTGGTGCCTTATGCGCCTGAAAGCAGGCGTAGCGGCATTGGTGACATGAGTTATCATCCCTGTGTGTGGTATTTGAAAACGTCCACATTAAGTTCTGAACAACGTGCGAGTGATGGTGAGCGACTGCTACTCCATTTCGGCGCAGTCGATTACCGCGCTAGAGTTTGGGTGAACCGTCAAGTGGTTGCAGAACATGAAGGCGGTCACACACCCTTTGTCGCAGATATTACGGAAGCTCTTGATGGCAGCGCAGTTTTAGAAGTAATTGTGCGTGCAGAGGATGACCCACTTGATATGGCGAAGCCACGAGGTAAACAAGATTGGTTGCCTGAGCCCCACGAGATTTGGTATCCACGCACAACAGGGATTTGGCAAAGTGTGTGGTTGGAGAAAGTTCCTGAAACACGCATTGCAAGTGTTATCTGGACACCGCACGCCGATGTCTGGTCACTCGGGCTCGAGGTCTCCCTCACAGGGCCTTTGCGCCAGAATATGTACTTACATGTTAAACTTGCCACGGATGATATAGAAATCGCCAACGACCGCTACACCGTCAACGCTGCGGACATTGCGCGGCGGATTTCATTGCCTGACCCAGGCATTGATGATTACAGAAATGATTTGCTGTGGAGCCCAGGGCATCCGCAACTCATTGATGCAAGCATCGAACTTTTTGAGAAAACACCTGAGGGTGATGTGAAGGTAGACCGAGTCTCGAGCTACACTGCGATGCGCTCGGTGGGTGTGGTGGGCAACCGCTTTATGCTTAATGGTAGACCCTACTATCTGAAAATGGTTTTAGACCAAGGCTACTGGGAAGATTCTCTCTTAACTGCAACGGACGCGGAATTGCGACACGATGTCGAGTTGGCAAAGCAGCTTGGCTTTAATGGTGTTCGCAAACATCAAAAACTAGAAAATCCGCGTTGGCTTTATTGGTGTGACAGGATTGGTCTTCTTGTATGGGCAGAAATGCCCTCGCCTTACCGTTTTACAACAACAGCAGTTGAACGTCTCGTGGCAGAGTGGACAGAAGCGATTCACCGTGACTATAGCCATCCGTGTGTGGTGGCGTGGGTGCCACTGAATGAATCGTGGGGTGTACCTGATTTGCCGACGAACACTGCACACCGCAATTACGTTCGCGCTCTCTATCACTTAACCAAAACACTCGACCCAACACGTCCTGTAGTTGGTAATGATGGCTGGGAGCATATTGCCACTGATATGATTAGCGTTCACGATTACGAAGCCGAGCCTGCAGAACTTTTCGAGCGCTATCGCACGGTAGAATCTGCACTTCTTGCCCTCGAGCGTGTGCGTCCTGGAGGTCGAGCGATTACCCTAGAAGGTTTTGAACTGAAAGATTATCCTGTCATTCTTTCTGAATTTGGCGGTATTGCTTATGCCCAAGAGGGCGAAGGAGGTTGGGGTTACAGCCGCGCAAAAAGTAGTGATGAGTTTTTAGAACAGTACACAAAGTTATTGGGAGCCATCCATGATTGTAGGGGTTTAGCAGGATTTTGCTATACACAACTCACGGATACGTTCCAAGAAAAAAATGGCATTCTCGATATGAAGCGTCAACCAAAAGCTCCACTCATGCAATTAGCTAGAGCAACGAGAGGCACACGCAACCCACGTGAAGTAGACGTCGAACCTCATCCAGATTTGTATGACTACACGCAGCGCTGGAAACAGCGCAAACGCCGTTAAACGTTTGGAAAATGATGACCTATAAAGATTACCAAGAGCATGAAGGAGCTAGAGTGAAAGCTATTCATACATTTTCGTGTTCTTTGTATTTTTCATGGTGACACCTCTTCGCCAGTGACTTTTGGGCTGAGACGTTTGTACAAAGGGAGGTACAGAGATGCGTAAACAACAAAACACGATGAAAGAGTGGCCGTTTTACTGGATGGTTGGAATTGAAAATTCTGTCGTCCCAGACATTAAGGCGGACGAGCTTTCTTGGACACATCATCGCCAACGTTGGCGAGAGGATTTAGATTTAGCAGCGCAGCTTGGTATTACACATATTCGTTATGGGTTGCCTTGGACAGATATTCACATGTCACCTAATACATTTGATTGGTCGTGGACAGATGACCTTGTGGAATATTTGACGATGATTGGGCTCGAGCCCATCTATGATTTGGTTCACTTTGGCGTGCCGAGTTGGTTAGATAATGGGATGCGCGATAAACACTATCCTGAAGCTGTTACGCACTACAGTACAGAATTTGCCAAACGTTATAAAGGCATTATCACGAAGTACACACCGTTCAATGAGCCTTACGCGGCGGCGGTGTTGCGTGGTGGGATTGGTTTGTGGCCGCCCTTTGAGCGTGGCCGTGAAGGTTTTCTTCGTTCGATGGCCCCTATTGTTGAAGGAATGCGGGGTACGGTGCAGTGTTTACGTACGGTAGATCCAAATATTGAGATTTGGCAGAATGACCCCGTTGACCGCTTCACCCCTGGCACTCCCGAACTTGCTGATTTAGCCCATGAACTTACCCTCGAGCGGTATGTGGCCTTCGATTTGCTCGAGGGTGTGGCGGTCCCAGATTCAGAAATGTATGATTGGTTATTGCGTTCAGGTTTTCCGCAAGAAAATTTAGACCGCTATGCAGATGAGCCGACACCAGTTGATGTCATTGGACTTGATTATTATCCTGGTGTCGAACACGTCATTTATCCAACCGACCAAGAAAGTGAAGGTTCACAAGGTGGTTATTACATCCGTGCTGACCGCGCACCTGTGGGTATTTTAGGTATTGCACGCGATTATTTTGAACGTTACGGTAAACCGCTTTATATTGCTGAAACAAGTGCAGACGAAAAACATGCAGAGTGGTTAGCGTGGAGTGTTGCTGAATGTACACGCGCGCGCGCGGAGGGTATTCCGGTGCTAGGTTACACGTGGTGGCCGTTCGTCGATCATTTTGATTGGAACACGGGACTCTCGAAGCTCGAGGGTCACCGTTGTCCATCAGGGCTTTATAGTTTGTTGCCCACACCCGAGGATAGACTCGAGACACCGGTGCGCGATGCCTTTGCAGCTCGTGCTAAAGCAGGTATACCAACTGCCGACGGGCCAACAAGTATTCCCTTGTTTGGTTATGAAGATTAGGTCAAAGCCTGAGGATCAAAAAGTCGCTGATATTCTTCACTCACAAATCTGTCAGTCATGTCCGCAAGATAATCGGTTAAAGCGCGGACCAAACCATATTTTGGAATGCAGGCTTGAATGTTTGTGGGTAACATAGCAGGAGAGGTTTGGTAGGCCAAGAAAATGCGCTCGAGCATTGCATCTGCTTTGGTAATCATTCGTACCAAACGGTAATGACGATACAAATGTTCAAAGAGGAATTGTTTAAGTGCGCGCAGTTGCTCGGAGAGTTGACCTGAAGTGCTAGCAAATTTTTGCTTTGCCTGGCGAACGTCGTCAATGTTTTGAATATTTTGAACTTCGAGACGAGCATGTGTTTCGCGTATCGTGTCTACAATCATGAGTCCCAACAGTTCTCGGATAAGCCGATGCCGTTCGTGTTGGGCGAAGTCAGTGGTTGTGAGTTGTAGCGTCGCCATAAGCTCACCAATAACTGGAACTTCACGAATTTGCTTTGGGGTAAGATGCCCCGAGCGCAAACCGTCATCAAGGTCGTGGGCGTTGTAAGCAAGTTCGTCCGCGAGATTGACCACTTGGGCCTCGAGGCTCGCTTGCGGCGTTTTCTGCCACGTCGTATCAGGAACAATATAATTAGCATTGTGCTTCATAATGCCTTCTAAAACTTCCCACGTTAGATTCAGCCCTGGAAATTCATCATAGCGATGTTCTAACTCCGTGACGACACGAAGCGATTGCTGGTTGTGGTCGAAGCCGCCGATGTCTTTACTGAGGCGGTTTAAGGTGCGCTCGCCTGCGTGACCGAAGGGTGGATGGCCGAGGTCATGTGCGAGGGCAATTGTTTCGGCTAAATCTTCGTTAAGTCCGAGAGCTCGTGCAATGCTTTTAGAAACTTGTACGACCTCGAGCGTGTGGGTAAGCCGCGTGCGGTAATAATCACCTTCGTAATTGACAAAGACTTGCGTTTTGTACTCGAGTCGCCGAAAGGCACTGGTATGAATTACACGGTCTCGGTCTTTTTGATAGGCAGTGCGGTAAAGACTTTCTTCTTCAAGATAAATACGTCCTCGAGAAAACTTTGCCAAACTCGCATAAGGAGCTAAGCTTGCACGTTCGTTTTGCTCGAGACGTTCTTTGGTGAAGAGCATAGCCTATTGTACGCCGCCGCCTTCATCCCAGGTTGCGGTCTCGAGTAAGCCATCAATAAGCTGCTCAATCGCCCAGAGTGTGGCGGGGCCAGTGTTTGCGTAGTTCTCAATAATTTTCAGATCTTTGCCTTTTTTAATCATGATGTAAGTGGTAGGTGCATCCAAAAAATCTGCACTATAGGTGTCTTCAAAACCCATGAACAGTGATTCATTGATAAACGAGAAAACTTGATTGAGCTCACCGACACTGATCGTACCCGTGTGCTCACCCATACGTTCGACTCCGTACTCGCCCGTGTAGCGAAAGGTGCCATCGGCATTAAGGATGACAGTGTAGGCGGGGCAATCCGTAAGGCAGCGGCTGCGCTCGAGCCCGACCTCGCTAATACCGTGTTTGCTGCGATCAGGTAATCCACTACCACCTAGACTACGAACGCCAGGTGCGAGAGTCATACCCTCAGGTAGTTTGGGGGTAGCCTCGGCACTCTCTGAAGATTCTGGAGCGTTCTTTCCTACACGCTCGTAATGAAGTGTAGCGAGTTCGCCTGCAAAGGTAGAGGTTGCAAGACAAATAAGCATGAGAGCAAAAAGGTATTTCATGGCTTTATCATGTCATGATTGGATGAGTGGAATCTTGTGAGCGCGGGCTTTAACATTTCTTTAGCACACCTCCGATGAGCACACCTTGAATGCACCGTTTTGTGTCGTTCGTGTTGTAAAGTTGAGCTGTTATTGCCCTAACTGGAAACGTTGAACTCAGGTTGGTTGTATTGATACATTGTTTATATTTGGGATTGCTTACGTGGGTACATTGCCAAGGTGTTTGGGAAAGATTTTGTAAGGAGATAGAATGCACAACGTGACGATTAGCATTGCACTAATTATACTTGTGAGCTGTGTCGCCTGTAGTGGGAGCACGGGTGCTAAGAAGCCCCTCGAGCTGACACTGCTTTCACCAACGGCCGAGGCAGTTGTAAGTAATGCTGTCGTGAAAGTTACGGGTGAAGTGACACGGGAAGATGTACAGATAAGTTATAGCTTGAATGGTGATGTAGAGAGAACCATTCCACTCACAGAGAAAACCTTCAATATTGCTGTCACCGTACCGAATGGTCAAAATAGTATTACGGTTCGGGCCACACATGAAGATGACGTTCTCGAACAAACCGTTAGGTTTATCTTTGCACCTCAAGTGACGCCAACAACAGCCTTAAGAAATGCGGGTCGGCTCGAGTCCAATGATGCAGAATTTATGCGCCCCTCCATTGGAAAGGGTCTTACAGACTTAGGTGATAAACAAGGACTGGTTTTTTATGACACGTTTGTGTTTTCTGTAGCAACCTTGGGCGTTTATACCATCGAGAGTACACAAGATTATGATGGCTACAGCTTGCTTTATAAAGATACATTTATAAAAGAAACACCCGAGCAGAATTTGTTGGGTTCGTCGGATGGTGCAAGTTCTATAGACGAAGCTGCAAAAGTTACCGCCTCCTCTACACTCACCGTGCAACTCGAGCCCAACACGGTTTACGTGCTTGTCACAACTGCATTTGCAGGTCAAACGCCCAAAGAATACGCCCTTGGTAGCTACGAAAATATTATCAAGGAGAGTGAGAGTGAGGCACCTCCGCCTACTCCATTCCAGTTACCCCCACCTAATCCAACAGCCTTTGATATAACAGTACGTTTTGTAGATAACACTTTAACGCTGGAACAACAAGAAGTATTTAACAGTGCAGCGAAAACTTGGTCATCGGTGATTCGTGAGGATGTACAAGATATTCCGAATTTTAAATTACCGGCAGACTATTTTGGCGGTATTATAGGAACACTTGATGATGTGGTGATTGATGTTTTTGGCTTTTCGGAAGACAGCAATGTGCTTGCCTTTGCTGGGCCTACGGTGTTGCGAGATGACACGACGGCAAATCATTTCATCCCAGCCTATGGTTATATGGGTATCAACCTCGAGAATTTCAACATAGGAGGAGAACCAAACGGTTTGACAAGTTTAGAAGATACTGTTGTTCACGAGATGGGACATGTTCTAGGTATAGGAACCCTATGGGAATTAACCGCTACTGCCGAAGGCATACAAGAGAGTCCACCTCCAGTAGATTTAGGAGCAGTAAACCCAAACTATGACCCGCGTTTTATTGGACCCAAAGCTGTAGCTGTCTATCAGGACTTTCTTCGTGCCGCAGGACGTGAAACAGAAACGAGTATTCCTATTGAAAATTCGGGGAATGCAGGGAGTATCAATGGACACTGGCGCGAGAGAGTCTTTGGTAATGAAATCCTGTCCTCTTCAACCGATGGTAATGATGAGATATTGTCACTACTAACAGCAGCAAGTTTGGAGGATATTGGCTACACGATTAACCAGGCTTCAACGGCCATCGAGTCTTATAGCTTGCCTACATCAAACACGACTATGCTGCAACGAAGCAGTACAGAACATTCTATTGCCGAGCGTGAAGTTTTGCTTGCACCTCTTGGTACAGTAGGTGCAACGGGGAACATTAAACTCAATTCGGGAGCACCAGTTATAGAATTGCAGGGGGAACTCGAGCGAACCTTCCGTAAGAAGACAGGGCGGACGCTGCGTTTGGGGGAACGTCAATAAGGAAGTTGAAGGCAGAAGGCAAGGGTTTAAGCTTTTCGCCTTCTGCTTTAACGACTAAATACCCAATCCAGGAATAAAACCGATGATAGTAAGAATAAGACTTTGTAAAAGTCCAATGACAAAACCCGTTACCCCCAAAAAACTGAGCACTAAAAAGATGAGCAAGAAACTGTAAGGGAATGAGGCCAGCTGTTGAATGATGCGGCGCACATCGCGGTTGCCCCAAATCATGGCGGCTTTAGCTCCATCGAGCGGAAAGACAGGGAATAAGTGAATGGCTGCGTGTAAGACGAGATAACCACCGGACGCTGCAAAAGCACTGACAAGTTGGGGTTGGTTAAGGCGTATAAAAATGGTCATGAATAGGTAGCACAAAAAAGCTAAAACAAAAAACGTCAGTGGGCCGCTGTACCAAACCCAAACCTCAGATTGACCACGCCCAGGATAATTACGCGAATTGGTGGGAATCATCCGTGACCAACCAAAACCTAAAATAAAAAGCATGAGTACACCAAAGGGCTCGAGATGTTGCTGTGGGTCAAAGCGCATAAAGCCTGAAAACTTCGCGCTGTTGTCGCCAGAGCGTGAGGCGACATAAGCTTGCACGATGTTGTGCAGAATGAGGGCGATAATCATAATAATCGCGCAAATCATCATGACCGCAGGTTCACTAAGATAGCGTGGGATGATGCCACCCAAAACCATAAATAACTCCTAATCTTCATCGCGTTGCAAGAGCATTTTGGCAAGCTCGAGTTCGTCCGCAAAGGTTTGTACCTGGCCCTCATCGCGGGCCTTCGCTACATGAGCCAAGACACGTCCAATAGTGGGTCCAGGTTTAAGCCCCAAGTCTAACACGTCTTGCCCTGTAAGCCGTCGTTCAGAAAATTGTTGTTCAAGTTTTGCAACACGCAGTTCTAACTTAGGGCTTAGCGCACGCACTACACTTTTCTCTGCCTGGCTAAGTTTTAGAAACGTTTGACTCGAGATACTTTGTTCTCCCTGAATCCGTTTTAAGCGTTGCACACTAGCTTCGTAGTGCAAAGGGTAGCCAAAGGACTCGAGATAACCCTGCAAATTGTATTCTGGAATGCTTAAGAGTAAGGCAAGCAAGTATGCGCTAGCTTCTGCGTAATGCTTATCCAGTGTTCCAATAAGTTCTGCGCTTAGTGTGAAGGAAAAAAAAATGCTGAGTGCTTGACATTCGCTGAGACGCTCGAGCACAGAGAGAACCCTAAGTTCACTGAGGCTGAGCCTTAACTCGTTTTTTAAGCGGTCTTTGCTGACGTTAGCGAGTGTAGGTGCCTGAAGGCTCTCGAGTAGTAACTGTTGTGTATGGGTTTCCCAGTCGAGTTGTAAACGAGCCGCAAGACGTGCACCGCGAAGGATGCGTGTAGGGTCATCTATAAACGATCTATCGTGCAACACACGAAGCCGCTTTTTTTGCGCGTCATCTAAGCCATAATGATGGTCAATCAAACGAATAGGTTCGGGTACAAGTTGCAATGCTAAAGCATTAAGGCTAAAGTCGCGCCGTGCGAGGTCGTCGTGTAAATCACTAAACGTAACGTTGGGAAGTGTGCCAGGTGGGTCGTAGGTTTCGCGTCGTGCAGTTACAAAGTCGAGCAGGGTGTTTGAAAGCTCGAGCGTTGCCGTGCCAAACGTGTCGTGTCGTGTGAGCGTGCCACCAAGTGTCTTCTGAAGTTTTTCTGCAAGTTGAAACGTGAGAGTGCTTGTTGCTTTACCACCTGGCAATGTTTCGACCACAAAGTCTAAATCGGTGACAGCAAAGGGGCTCGAGGACGTTTCATTCAAAAGAGCGTCGCGCACTGCACCGCCCGCGAGATAAAGCTGAAGCGGTAAGATTTCGGCAACCTCGGCGACGTGCTGAACGACACGTGGGAGCTGACGCAGTAGCTGCGGTGCTGAGATGGTCTGCTTCACGGCTTATAGTTTAATACGTGAAATACAAGGCTTTCAGTGTCTGGTAAATTTAGAACGTGCTGGTTTAGTGCGCTGGTACGATGCACTAAAAGTTAATCTCGCCCAAGCCTCTTAACTAAGACACCCCCATCTTACCTTAGGGAAAAGCGAGATTACTTTGCGGCTCTGTCAAGGTCGCGCTACGTTAATGATGGACACACTACGAGCTTAGGCTCGCAATGACAAGTTGCAAGCTTCAGCGTAGGATAGGTGAACCCTTCTTAAAGCCAAACACTACTAAAAGCGTGAAGCAATTTAGTTTCTTCGCGTGAACCAAGATTTGATATCTAATAAAGATAAAGTAGAGTTTAACCATGTTTCACATTGCACTTTATGAACCTGAAATTGCAGGAAATGCGGGAAGTATTGCTCGGACGTGTTTGGCAACAGGGGCAACGTTGCATCTTATTCGCCCATTGGGTTTTCGCCTCAATGAAGGAAGTTTGAAGCGGGCAGGTATGGATTATTGGCGTGAGGTAGACGTGCGGCTTCACGCAAGTTATGCGTTTTTTGTTGAAGAATTTCAAGATAGCCTTATGTCGCAACGTGTATTTGCCCTTACCACAAAAGGTGTGCTTAAGCATAGTGAGGTGTGCTATCAAGCGGGAGATGTTTTATTATTTGGCCCAGAATCGCGTGGGTTACCTGAACATATACGAACTCCGCTACAACAAGTGCGTATCCCGATGCAAAAAACGCGCTCGCTTAATCTGGCAGTGAGTGCCGCCATTGTGACCTATGAAGCTTGGCGGCAGCTCGAGTTTGTAGGTACAAAATAAGGTAGACTATTTGGATTTCGTCAATATACAGAAAAGTCCGAGTTGAGTTTTTTTACCCTTCGCCTTCGGCCCTAACTCTTTGCCCAGCCCTCGTGATACCATGCAAGAAATTTTTGGAAGTAACACGGAGGTTCAATGCACAAAGCAAGACTTAATACTTGCTGCCGATGGCAAGTGTTTTGATGTGGCAATGGATTACGGCTTTTTTGGAGAAAGCAATTTTTTAGACGGTATAGAAAATATAAAAAAAAGCGGTTGAGACAATTGTAAAGGCAGGCCCAGATGCCGTGCAGCTCAGTGTGGGGCAAGCTCCTCTATTGCAAAACCTGCTAGGCAAAAAACCTGCACTCGTGCTCCGCACCGATATTGCTAATGTGTATGGGAAAGAGTTACCCCGCACGTTGTTTAGTTTGCTCATTGAAGATACGCTCGAGCAAGCCCTGCGTCTCGATGCTGCGTGTCTCTGCGTCAACCTTTTTATGTTGCCCAATCAACCTGCCGTACGTATGGCCTGTATCGCTAACATCAATAAACTTTAAACCCCTTGCTGACCGCTACGGAATGCCGATGATGGTCGAGCCGCTCGTGATGCAAGATAATAACAAAGCAGGTGATTACATGGTAGATGGCAACTTGTAAAAAATCAAAGCCCTCGTTCGCCAAGCTGTAGAGCTTGGTGCTGATGTCATTAAAGCAGACCCCTGTGATTATCCAGAAGACTATACAGAAGTTATTGAAGTTGCTGGACGAATCCCTGTGCTCGTGCGTGGGGGTGGCAAAGTCTCAGATGAAGAACTTTTTAAGCGTACTGAAATAATTTTGAAAACAGGTGCCAAAGGTATTGTCTATGGGCGCAATGTCATTCAACATCCGAATCCGTCAGGGATGACGAGCGCACTGATGGCGATGGTTCACAAGGGTGCAAATGCTGAAGGGGCGATGGCGATAGTGAAAGGGAGGTAAGCAGTTCAGCAACTCAGCACGTCAGCAGTTCAGGAGAAGTTCAAAAGCTGACACGCTGGTGTGCTGACACGCTGAAATGCTATGAAAGAACTTCGTTTTGGCATCATTGGGCTTGGGCTTATGGGACGTGAGTTTGCGAGTCTTGCAGCGTGGTGGTTTCACTTACAGGATATGAGCGTGAAACCTGTCATCACGGCGGTGTGATACGAATGAAAACGCCGTGCAGTGGTTTACCGACAACGTGATGAATATCAAGTTCACGACGGGAAATTACCAAGAGCTTTTAGCAAGAGAAGATGTGGACGCGGTGTATTGCGCTGTGCCACATCACTTGCACGAAGAGCTATACATTAATACTATCCGTTCAGGTAAACATCTGCTGGGTGAAAAACCTTTTGGTATAGATAAAGCTGCAAACCATGCCATCAATACTGTGATTGCAGAACATCCTAATGTGTTGGTGCGTTGTTCGTCGGAGTTTCCATAAAACCCATCAACTGGAAGCGCAGGATTGAAACGAATGGTGACTATAGCTGTATGGGTGACCTAGGGCTGCACGTGGTTCATATTCCAGCACGCTTTAACTGGAAACCGCAAAACATTGCAGCGCGTTTATCAAACATTGTGACAGAACGTCCCGACGCAAAAGGAACTATGGTTCCCTGCGAAACCTGGGATAACGCAACGATTACAGGTGATGTGCTGCAAGAGGGTTACACATTTCCCATCACGCTCCATACCAAGCGCATTGCTCCTGGTGAAACTAACACGTGGTTTATCCGCGTGCTGGGCATGAAGCGTTCGATGGAGTTTAGTACCAAGTATCCAAAGACCTTAAGAATTTTAGCTTACAACGGCGGTGTGCAGGCTTGGCAACACCTTGACCTCGGGTACACGTCCGCGTATCCGAGCCTTACTAGTTCTATTTTTGAATTTGGTTTTAGTGATAGCCTCATGCAAATGTTTGCAGCCTTTTGTGACGAGGCCATCAACGGACGTGCCAACATGAAACAACCTTTTTACTGCGCCACACCCGAAGAGGCTGCGGAAAGCCACCGCATTTTCACGGAATCGCTTTCCTACCATAAGCGTTATGTATCGAAAGAAACACTAGGATGATTCATTCAGAGAAAATGCAAGAAGAAAGAGGCAAAGGCTTTTCACTCTTCACTCTTCACTTTCTTTTACTTTTTATGTCTGACATTCTCGTTGCGGGTCATCTTTGTCTCGATATCATCCTGAGTTTCGCGCACGGGAGAGCGGTGTTTACGCCTGGGCATCTTACGGAGGTTGGTGCGGCAACTTTTGCTACAGGAGGTGCTGTTTCCAATGTGGGCTTGGCTTTGTTGCGACTCGGTGTAGGGGCCAAACTCGTGGGTAAAATCGCCGATGATTTTTTGGAAATGCCATTGTGGGGGTGCTCGAGTCCTACCATAAAACAGCAACCGATAATTTGTTGATTGAAAAAGGTGGCAGTAGTTCTTATACACTCGTTATTAGTCCGCCTGGCCATGACCGCACGTTCTTACATCATCCTGGGTGCAATGACACCTTCAAAGCCAGTGTTTGGAAGAAGCTTTATTTATGTGTCAGCGTTCTTTTTATGATGCTGGAACGTGGCGACAAACAATGCCTGCACTCTATCTTTGCGAAGTTACGAAACTGTTTTTAGATTACGGTGTTGTTGTTGCTGGGGTGAAGTTGGGTGAAGAGGGTTTGTATGTACAAACAGCTCAACGCGAACGTCTCGAAAAGACTGCCCTTGCAAAACTCCTTGATGTCGGGGTGTGGACATATCAAGAGGTATGGTCACCTATCTTCAGGGTAAACGTAGAAGGCACTGTTAGCGCGGGTGACGCTGCTATTGCTGGCTTTCTCAATTCTATCTTAAAAGGTTTAGCACTCGAAGCGGCTATGACGATGGCGTGTGCGGTAGGAGCGTGTTGCGTGGAAGCTTCAGATGCAAGTAGTGGGATTCTCTCGTGGCAGGATACAGAAGTAAGAGTGAAAGCAGGGTGGGCTCGAGCCTTTACCGCCGAGTTACCCCACTGGCAACGTCTAGCAAATGGCAGTTACATGAAAACTCATTAAAGCTTCCACATAACACAAGACTTAAGCCCTCACGCTTTGTAGCTATGATAGCTCTGAAAGCAGGGGGTTATAGAGCGTGTTTACCTGAAGTGTGTTCATGGAGTGTAAACCCTCTGATTTTGGCCGGAAAGATTATTGTGGCTGTGAAGGTTATTACGCTCGTCATAGAATGTGGTGTGATTGAATTGAAGACATCTCAAGGTGCGTTTGACGGAGGATGCGATGAAACAGTTAATGCAGAAGTTGAGCTTACGAAGTTTGTTGATTTTCGGTTTATTGCTCGGTATATATACAGAAGCGCAAACCGAAGACCAAACTCAAAGTGAAGACCAAACCCAGAATGAAGAGCAAGTCCAGGGTGAAGAGCAACCTGCAACGGATGTTGAAGCGTTGCTAAACGATGGCTACAGAATTATGGAAGAAGCCATTAAAGCTTATCCCAAAGCTTATCCGGACCAACCACTGTGGCGTGAAGCCATCGCCATTGGAAAACAAACGGTGAAACTGGAGCCCGAGTCTCAAGAAGCATTGCGCTTTCTTGCTGAAGTGTATAGTCGCTCTGATTTTTACGGCCCTGCTCACGCGGCGTGGATTAACTACTTAGAAGCGGATGGTTCGCTCGATGCTGATAGTATTCCTTTGTTTCGGGATGTAACGTTTGAACTTGCGTATAACGCTTACGATTTAGGGAATAAACCCCAAGCCTTTGAGTATTTTCAGCAACTTATTGATGTAGTGCCTTACGATAAAGATGCTTACGTTTGGGCAGGAAGAATTTTACTCGAGACGAGTCGCTCGAAAGAAGCTATTGCGTACTGGCAAACTGCTGTTGACCGTGATCCTACTGATGAACGTTCGCGGTATTTTTTGGAACTTGCTCAAGACCAGGCAACCTGGGGTACAGATGCGGCAAATGCATTTCGTGAAGGCGTAGCGCTTTACGAACAAGGTGACCTTCTTGGTGCTCGTGAACGCTTTAACCGTGCGGTAGGTAGAAATGAAATGTATCCTGCAGCTTGGGCCTGGTTAGGACGCACAGAATTCGAGAGTGGAAACTTTGCTAACGCTGTGACCTATTATCAAGAAGCTAGCAGGCTCGAGCCCGAGAACGAAACCTACCGTTACTTCTATCAAGAATCACAACGCCGCACAGGTGGCAGTACACCAAGCAGCAGTACACCAAGCAGCAGTACACCAAGTAGTTCTTCAACAGAGAGTGGCTCGTCAAGTAGTCCCTCGAGTAGTTCGACAAGTTCAGACTCGAGTGATGATGCAAGCAGTGATGATTCCAGTAGTGATGAGGCGGAAGAAGGCAGTTCTGACAATAACTAGGTGACCTTAACTCTACGCTTTATCTTTCCCCTCGAGTCTCGAGGGGAAATTTTTTTGTTCTATGCGAGTCTAAGTTTTGGGTGCGTTAACTCTTTAGTAAGCCTAGGCACTCGTACAGTCACGAAGCAATCTCGCTTTTTGTACGTTATCGT
>JBOFGY010000166.1:0-2998 GCA_051649365.1 Trueperaceae bacterium | reverse complement strand
CGCCACACCATTTACCGGAATAAACTCCTGAAAAGCGCCTTTCTTGACTTCAGAAATGGTGATGCGTTCGGGGTCCACATTTAATTTGCTATTACCCGAGGTAAAGTGCCAGGCTGATGCCACCAGCAGCAACAAACCCGTAATGCCGCCAATGGTGAAGATGCGTTTACGGTTCCAGTATTTTTTTTCAATCTTACGGTCCACGGTTATTTGGTTTTTGTGTGTTGTAAAACACGAATTGAAGCACGAATTACACGAATTGTTTGCAGCACCAATGCTTCATGCCAGTACTGCAAAGCAAGATGGTGCCAATGTAATACGGCGTTCATTTTCAAAGACTTAGAAGATGCAAGCATGTTCCGTTGCGTTCACCACCGTACAGAAAGTGTACGGTTTTGATACAGGCTTACAATGAAGCGACTGAGGGAGGAGCAATGGAGAATCATCACAGGTATCATTCTGCGTAACCCGCTTTTCGCTTGTAGTGGCTTGCAGCGCTGCAATGCCAGATGCACGGCGCCAGCTACCGCTTCAATTCCATCTAACCAGGGGAGACTTGGAGGTCGTCCAGATTTAAGTTGAGTCTGTTGAGTGTTCGGTTTATGTGTTTGATGGCTTGTTGTTTTACCTTTTGCTCATAGTTCCTGTCACCCATTGGTATAAAGGCTTGGTTCTTTGTAACCATGGAGTAGATAATAACCGCCAGTTTTCTTGCCGTGGCGGTGATAGCCGCCGCCCGCCCTTTTCGGTAGGCAATGCGTGAGAAAAACTGCTTTAGGTATCCGTCCTTGCGTTGAGCAATGGTGTTGGCAGCGTTGCGTAACGCCTGCGCCAGTAAATTGCGGGTGTGGGGTGTGCGGGAACTAATAACCTTGCCACCAGAGATGCGCACACCGGGGGCAAGCCGTAACCAAGAGGCAAAGGCTTTCGCCGAAGGGAACTTATTGATGTCATGGCCCACCTCGGCAATAAGGGTCATTACGGTGTTGTGTGATACGCCGTCTATTTTCATCAGATCTACGCCAAAGTAGCGGTAGCTTAGCGAGGGCAGATCAATGCGATACTGACCCTTCATTACCTTTTTGCGGCTCAGGTCCTTGGGTAAATCTTTTGATGTCCTTTGGTTGCACATCTCCGTGAGCATATCTTCGGCTTTCTGCTCAACCTTTACGATACGCTCCTGTATCCCTTTGTACTCACTTAGTAGATCCTGAAGTACAAAAAGGTGGTCTTCCCGCCAGTTGCCGAGCAGGGTGTCTGCGATCTGCTGTTTGGTTTTTCGAACACTGGCATGTGCCAGCTCAGCCAAAGTAGCGGCACAGCGCTCACCACCAACGATGGCGTTAATGATGGCAAGCCCACTAGTACCGGTGATGTCGCTCACCGCCAGTTCCAGACGGATGTTTAAGAGGCGCAAGGTTTTTTGCAGCCGGTTTGAGCAGGCCGTTGCCTGCTCCACCAGGTGGGCACGGTGGCGGGTAAGGGTTCTGAGCAGCTCAATAGAGGCCTCCGGTATAAAGGCACCTTTAAGTAGTCCCAGGCTGTGGAGTCTTTGTATCCATAGGCAGTCCTTGTTGTCAGTCTTGCCGTTTGGATTTTTAATGCCGCGCAGGGAGCAGAGTACCACCTCAAAACCAGCTCGCTGCAAATCCGAGTACAGGGCTTGCCAGTAAGAACCCGTAGACTCCAAAGCAACAGTAGCGATGCTGTGCTGGTGTAAAAACTCAATGACGGCGCTGTGGTCGGATGTCAGTACACCAAAGACCTGTACATCCTTTGGGCCCTGCCCCACGGCTACCCAGTGCTCCCGGCTACCAATATCGATGCCTGCGGCATGAGGGTTAACTACCGGAAGATGTGCTTGTGTTTTGGCTTGTGCTTTCATTGAAACAAGTGTTTGTTTTAAAAGCAGTGCGAGAGCGCATATCTTCAAAGTGTCATATCATTCCATTCGGGATTGCTATACCCACCACACTGAAAAAACCGTAGCGAGTATACATCACCATCAAACTTTTGATTTGACAAAACAATAGGTGTGGGTAATTGGCGCCCTCACCTATTGTTTTGTCCCTCATATGCGCTTACCTATAATCGGGGAAGGACTTGACTTTTGAAAAAGCCAGTACCATCAGGAGCGTAAGTTTTGTCACACACTGCCTTATAACAAGTTAGCTCACAAACTCTACACAACTCATTGGTCTTGTAATCGGGGCTAGGGGACTGGCGTAAGAAAAATGTATGAGCGTGACCATATTTCTGGCGGCAAAATACACGCCACTTTATATCTACTCTTTATATTTGACCAACAAAAACCAAACTAACTATTTATGGACTTTAAAGACGAAATCAAACAATTCGGAGACCGCGTCGAGAAACTAAAATCTCAGATCAACACTGAAGAGGCAACAAAAAATGCCTTCATCATGCCCTTTATCAAAGCTTTGGGCTATGATGTTTTTAATCCCCTTGAAGTTGTGCCAGAATTTGTTGCAGACATCGGAATTAAAAAAGGCGAAAAAGTTGATTATGCAATCATAAAAGATGATCAGCCTGCAATACTCGTAGAATGCAAACATTGGGGAGAAGGTCTTGATCCACATAATTCTCAACTCTTTCGCTATTTCCACACTACAAAAGCAAAATTTGGGCTTCTTTCAAATGGCATCATCTACAGGTTTTATACCGACTTGATTGAGACGAACAAAATGGATGAAAAGCCTTTTTTTGAGTTCAATGTTACTGACATTAAGGATAACCAAATTGAAGAACTAAAGAAATTCCATAAATCGTATTTCGACGTTGGAAATATTCAAAATACAGCCAGCGAACTCAAATACATGAATGAATTGAAGACGCTTATAAATGTTGAGTTTCAAAATCCCACTGAAGGTTTTGTGAGATACTTTGCCAAGCAGTTGTATCAAGGTATGTTAACTGCAAAATTAATAGAGCAATTTTCAGGTCTAACTAAAAGATCTATGCAGCAGTACATAAATGA
>JBOFGY010000165.1:0-4715 GCA_051649365.1 Trueperaceae bacterium | reverse complement strand
CCTCGAACGAAGTGCGCTTATGAATACATCCTACACAACTCGAGAGATACTTTGTAATGAGTAGGCATTCAAAACTGACTCAAATACTCCGTAATCCTTCTACGAATAATCCCAGCATCTCCCATACGACGACGCAATTCACTTTCTAGTGCTCTGGTTGGCAAAAGCTGTTGAGGTGCGCGCGGGTCTTGGTGTTGGCGGCTGGCGAATTTTGTTAGACTCAAACACGTCCAGTTGGCAAGATTGATGACCTCTTGAAGGTTTTCTTCGGGGCGTTCTCCAGCATAGGCTTGAAGCCGCACCATGCCTGCCAGACTATAAAGCCAAGGACGCGGATCGCGGAGTCTTAAAAACCATTCAAAATAATCATGCGCTGCATCTTTAGCATGAACTAAATACACAGGTGAGCGTTCGCCTTCCTCGAGCCCTCTCACTAAAGCGAGTTGCTCTCTAGAAAGACGCGGGTCATGAATCGTTTTGACGTAACCAATAATATTTTGCTCATCCCGAATGAGTGGACGTGGGCCATCGCAAATAATTAAGGCGTTTGGATGTTGCTGCACGAGCCTCGAAGCCAACAGTTGCTCGGCCCTTAACATGACCTCTTGCAGATGCCTTACTACGGCTTCCGCATCACGCTCTTTCGTTTCAGAGATTTTGTATTTTAGCAAGCCCAAGCTTGATGGTTTTGTTTCTATCTCGAAAGCGGACATTGTATGACCACCGCCTAAAGCGCAAATACGCTCGATAACCGTCTCGAGGATTTCGGCTTGTCTAGAATGTCGTGAGCAGCAATCCACTGCACCTACCGCAAACGTTCCCAGCGCACCAAACGCAACTTGTTCACGGTGGAGCTCGAGCAACACTCTCGCTTCAATCCTACGCCCACCATCAATAAACAGTAGCTTGTCCCAAGGCGTGTTCGCACCCGTCGGACGAATGGCTTGCCACACCTCTGTTTCTACAGAAATATCTATGCGCTCAGGTATTGTGAGGGGCGCATCTTCTGCAAAGTATGCGGTGTTATATTCAGCAGCCCAAGGGTCGAGGCGAAGTTTCATGGTGATAGCATATCGCACGTAGGGGCGGGTTCGCTTACTGCACTACATATGCAGTAAGTGCTTGCAAATTCACTGACGATATAAAACCCGCCCGTTTTCCAAAAAAATTAACAAACACGTTCATGGATTTGAAAATAAAAAAGAAAAAGGCGGGTTAAAGATTTGTTGCGAATCATTCATCTATAGACTACCTGGTTGCGAAGTGAACGAACTCGCCCCTACGCAAAAACCATCACGGATTTAACACCAATGTCCCTATCTTCTCCTGCTCGACGTTTTCACGCTTCGTCATCATAGGAATATAACGACCATCACGCCAAGTTTCCGCAAAGTCTTTGTAGTAGCGTGAGAATGGGTTGCCCGACTGCCCTGAGGTATGAATAAACAAAGAAGCCTCGAGATTACTGAGATCATAAAGGGCGCGGTAACCTGGTGCATTATTTTGCTTGAAGGGTTCTTCATCACCAATATTAGAGCGTGCAGCATTGATGGTAAAGGCATCTCCCCCATTTGGAATTTTAATATCAAAAAATCTAGCGAGTGGCGTGTTTGTCAAAATAGCATGGTCAGAATGCGCATAGTGGGCGTTGCCCCATTGCCATTTCGTTACATCGTCGCCGTAGGTATTGGATAAATACACAATAGCTTCTTTGAAAGCTTTCGTTTCTAGAAATTCACAGGCTTCATTGGCGGGCGTGCGGGTGTCATCACACCACTTTGTGTTTGTTTTGTCAGCGAGTGCGTTTTCCACAAACAGTGGATGAAACCCGTAATAATCTTCAAAAGTAGCACCAAGTTCATCGCTGTAAAGAAGTCTAGCAAGCTCTCGGTACCAAGCCGAAAAGATAAGCGGCGCAGCTTTATTTCTATCCATAAGACCATCCCAATTTTGGAGTTCAGCTTGGGCAGCCCCCTCGAGCGTCGTCTCGGCTTTCACCTCGAGCAAGTAAGGTATGAAGGTTTGTGCCATGAGTGAAGTCTGGTCCGTTTGAATACGTGCAAACGTTTCTAACGAGTGCTTCTCTGTTTTTCCTAACAAGTCCAAAATACGCTCGATGCGGTAAGGCTCGGCCCAATCGTTACCCAGAAAATATGGATAGCCGTCTGGAGTGATTTTGTGATTCGCAGTAACGACTTCACCCGAGATCGGATTATAGGCATGGGGCAAATCTTCAAAGGGGACAAAGCCCGTCCAGTCATACTCACCCGTCCAACCTGGCACGGGCATCATGCCATCACCGGCTTTACGAATTGGAATCTTTGCAGGTGAGTAAACCCCAATATTTCCCTCGACATCGGCATAGACAATGTTCTGTTGTGGCACGTGAAAATCACGCAGGGCCTCTGTAAACTCTTCCCAATTTTTTGCATGGTTCAGACCAATAGCACCTTGCAGTGTGACATCATCCTCACGCAACGCTGTCCAGGCGAAAGAGAGGACATAATTTTCACCTGTAACGTCTGCTGCTTGCTGTGAAGCCGCATTTGCATCCGAGATAATCGGGCCGTGGCGACTTTCGCGCACTTCGATATTGACACTCTCTTTTCCTTTAATTTTTATCGCTTCAATACGCGTTTCAAAATCTTTGTACCCTTCGGGTGTTAAGTATTGCTCGGGATTATCTGGATTGACTTGCTCAATAAACATGTCTTGCACGTCTGGGCCAGTATTTGTAAAACCCCAAGCGATTTTGTCGGTGCGGCCTAACAACACACACGGCGTACCCGGCAGCGTCGCACCGATGACTTCTAAGTCTGGTGCGCTGAGATGCGCAAAGTACCACAGGGACGGCGCACTTAAACCCAAGTGTGGGTCATTGGCAAGAAGCGGTTGATCCGTCGTAGTTTTTTCTCCAGAGAGTACCCAATTATTTGAACCTGCACCTGGTGGCTCAGGTTTTGGCGAGGTTGCCCAAAGCGTGTCGAAATCTAGCTTTTCATAAAGTGCAGAAAAGTCTGGCAGGGCTATGGGCGCGTCGCCAGGATAAGGCGGCCACAATTCGGCAATTTGTTGGAGAGACAACGTTTTTGCCATCCGTGCCCGCAACACTTCATCATCCCAGTTACCGCTCAAATCCCAAGCTATCATCTTGGCCCAGACTAAAACATCCGCAACCGTCCAGAATTCTGGGTGATGTTGCAGGACTAAAAACTCGGGAGGCAGTGGCGAGAAGAAACTTTCCCTGGAAGCAATATACGCATTGATACCCGCCACATAGGCTTCCAAAATTGCTCGGGTTTTAGGATTGAGCTTTTCTATCGAGGCTTCAGCGTAACGATACACACCAAGTGTGCGTAAGAATTTATCGGTCTCGAGCGTCGCCTCACCTACGACTTCCGAAAGCCTGCCTGCTCCCACACGGCGTTGAAATTCCATTTGCCAAAGTCTGTCTTGTGCATGAACATAGCCTAGCGCGAAATAAGCGTCATCTTGATGCTTAGCATAAATATGTGGCACCGCATTCTTATCACGGATAACTTCAACCGTATCTTGTAAACCCGACATCGCCAGTGACCCTTTCACTTTAGGCAGCGTTAGCCGTAAATAAATAATCCCTGCCAATATAATAAAGACAAGTAACACACTAAGAAAAAAGAGACCTCGTAACATACGAAGCATAAAACCTCCAGGTGACTTGGGATATTCTACGCTGCTTAGCTCTCGGTGTGGGAGCCCCCCGTGCTTGGTTTGTGGAATACGAAGTCTACATCATCAGTCAGCACACCTTCCCCACTCATAGGAAGGAAGGTGTGCAAGCTGACAACACAATTGTCGTTTATTGCGAACCAAGTACGGGGGTCAAATCTCGCACTCTACTAGCTCAGATCGACGTTGGAAACAGCCCCACCTGTACCACGGGTTTGTAACTCCGACGGTGAAGCGGGCAGAGACCATGCTCCTTCAATGCAGAAAGATGAAAGGGCGAACCATAGCCTTTGTGTTGCTCGAAGCCATACTGTGGATACAGCTCTGCAAAGTCTTTCATTAAGTTATCTCTCGTTGTTTTGGCCAAAATACTAGCAGCAGCGATTTGCAAACTCCTCGAGTCTCCCTTTGCCACCGCCAATACCGGCCCAGGGAACTCGAGCTTCAAAAAATCTGTAACAAGCCCGTTTACTTTTAGCTTTTCTTGAACGTGGGATAGCGCACGCCCCGCCGCAAGATGTGTTGCTTTTAAGACATTCACGTTATCCACTTCTTCTGCACTCGCTTCGGCAATGCCATACGCGAGTGCAACATTTTTAATGTCCTCCGCCATGCTTTCCCGTTGTTGAGGGGACAATTGTTTAGAATCTCGAAATTCAAATGTCCTCACGGGCAAGACCACTACAGCAGCAACCACCGGCCCAGCCAGTGCGCCGCGCCCTGCTTCGTCTATACCTGCAATTGGTGAATAACCTCTTCTAAAAAGTTGAGTCTCGAGCTGCCAATCAGGAGTGTATAAAAACGGTTTTGGCACGAAAGACATTATGACTCGAGAAAGTCTTTTGTTTGCTATACTTAAAGCTATCAGGCCTTACGCAAAAGTGGTGTGATACCAATTCTTTATTGAAGTGACGCATAAGCTAGATTGAAGATTGAAGCCAGTCCCAAAAGCAAAGGCGTTTGATGCGCTCAGGGTCAGCCGCGAGTTTGGTCAGGAAGTCATCCAC
>JBOFGY010000164.1:0-7554 GCA_051649365.1 Trueperaceae bacterium | reverse complement strand
AGTGTCGGAGATAACTCGTTTGCTTTGTCATTGGTAATAAGAATAGCTGGCTGAGTTGCTGTCGCTTCGCTTTTTAGAACAGGGTCAAAGTTAACGAGAACGATATCACCGCGTTGCAAATTCATTTCTTGACCGCTCCATCAATCCCCTCGAGCGTCGCCTCTAAACCACTATCTAGCCAAGGATCATGTTGTTTTGCTAACTCTCTGGCGAAGGCTTCATAACCTTGGCGTAATTCGAGGTCGCGTTCACGCTGTTTAAGCGCGCGAATAGCTTCCTCGAGGGCATTTGTGCGGCTTAGTTGGTGCTTTGTGCTGTAAGACTCGAGAAAGTCCAGCAGCTCTCGTTGGACTCGAGCGTTAATGGGTTGTTTTTCTGTGGCCATAGCAATAATGTATCACGAATTGTATTACAATGCATATTTCATTTGCGACTTTTGGGGTCAAAAGCGTCGCGTACGCCGTCACCGAGGAGGTTCCAAGTAAGAACGGAAATAAAGATAAACACGCCAGGGATAAAAATCCACCAGCGTTCACCAAGTCCGTTAACACCTGCAAACGCTTGTGCCGTTGATAACATCTGCCCCCAGCTTGTAGCTGGGGGGCGAATACCCAAACCGTAAAAACTCAGAACGGCTTCAGAAATAATGTAACCTGGAATCAGTAAACTCATTAAGACAATTGCATACGTGAGTGTTTGTGGCAAAAGGTGTGTAAGAATAACTCGTAAATCAGAAGCACCGAGAGATTTAGCTGCCACAGCATAATCACGCTCACGCAAAGATAAAACCTGTCCTCTTACGGTACGAGCGATACCACCCCAACCAATTACAGAAAGAGCACAAACAATCAGAAGAAATGTGGTAGCACTTGGTAAATTGAGAGGTAGAAAAATTGCTGACAAGGTAATGAGAAGAGGAATTTCTGGAATAGCACTTAAGGCTTCAGTAGTTCTCATGATAATTTCGTCTACCCATTTCCCAAAATAACCTGCCAATCCTCCTAACAACATACCAATAATGAGTGCAACAAACGACGCTAAAATCCCAACGCTCAGACTAACTCGAGACCCATAAAGAATTTGACCAAACACGTCTCTTCCCAAATCATCAGAGCCCCACAAGAAAAATCTCCCTCGTCCTGCTTCATCCTCCAAACCAAAAAAGTGCAGAGAAGCCCAGGGCTTAATTCCCCAAGCTTGCCGCCAGACCTCAGGAATGAGGTTGACAGGGAAAGGAACATATTTATCCCGAATCCCGCCCCTAGTAACAAAAAATTGAAGGTGATATTTTTCGCTTTTATCTTCTTCCCAAACTTTTTTGTACGTTTTACGATCAATCGTACCCTTCATGCTATAGATGTAAGGTCGAGAAAAGCTACCGTTTTCATCGCGCCAGTAAATTTTATGTGGAGGTTGAAAAGCTAAACTTGTATTGATCAAACCTTCTTTGTAAGGTGCAAAAAAATCTGCAAAGGCAGCCAAAAAATAAAGCACACCTAAAATACCAAGCGAAATTCTAGCCAGGGGGTGCTTGCGAAATTGCTCCCAAGCAACTACTGTAAAGCTTTTACTCTTAGCTTGCTTCTGATTTTTATTGGCTTGCTGGGGTAATTTTTGTGCTGTCTCAATCATAGACACCTTCTTATGAGTAGCGAATCCTAGGATCAATCATTGCCAGAGCGACATCGGAAATTAGATTTCCAATAACAAGAAGAAGGGTAAGAATAGTCAAAATAGCCATTGTTACATAGACATCTTGTGAACTTGCGGCTGTAATAAGTAAAGGAGTAAGACCAGGCCAGCGCATGACGTACTCTATAGAACCTGCACCACTTACTAGAGCTGGTAACACACTTCCTATCGTTGCTACGAGAACGATAATGGCGTTTCTAAAAGCGTGTTTATAATTAACTGTGCGCTCAGGCAATCCTTTTGCTTTGGCTGTGCGAATATAATCTTGGCTAATTTCCTCGAGCATCTGCCCACGCATGAAGCGAGAAATACCCGCCAAACTCGCAAGCGTAATAACACTAAGTGGAGCCACAAGGTGCCAGAGGAAATCCCCAAATTTTCCAAAGGGGTTAAGACTACTGTAGTTATCACTTGTCATGCCACCGACAGGAAGCAAAAACCTTCCTGTACTCTGAAAATACTGCACGAGAAGGGCCACAACAATAAGTCCCATAAAAAATAAGGGCAAAGCTACACCAATAAGGCTAACCATAGTAAGGATACGGTCTCCCCACGAATACTTTTTAAGTGCCGAATATATTCCCAAAGGTACAGCAATAAGATAGGCAAGAAGCGTAGCGGGTAAAGCTAGAATGAGAGAGTTCTGCATTCTTGGCACAATAAGAGGGGTTACATCATTTTTCGTGCGCAAACTCTGACCAAAATCACCTGTCACTGCACCCCCTAGCCAGTAGAAATAGCGAATGTACCAGGGCTTATCAAGACCCAGTGCCTCTCGCACTCTTTCCTCTTTACCTGGGTCTCTTTCATCAAGGAAAAATTGACTTGCAAAATCACCAGGAGCTAAATCAATAATCCACCAAGCCAAAAAGGTAGCAAGAATTAGCGTGGGAATTAAATTGAGTAGACGTCTAAGAATGTAAAGTGCCAAAGTTTTTCTCCTATAATTTAAGTCCTATAAATTATTTCAGAGTCTAGCAGAATGTAACCTCTAAAGTATAAGAATGCCGTTCTTTAAGATAACAGATAGAACGGCATTCAAGGAATTTGCTAATACCTACAAATTATTGAGTAGTTAAAACACTTCTGTCATTACCTGGAAAGTAAGGCGATTCGATAGATTTGGCGTCCATTTTATCAAGTGGGAAAACATTTCCTACATTATGATAAAAGTGGAAAGAACGAGCGATAAGGGGCGTAATTGGAAGCTCGTCACGAATAATTTGGGCACGCTCGTTGTAAAGCGCAATGCGCTTTTCTAAATCAAGCTCACCTTTCATCGCAACCGTTGTACGCTCCATGAGAATTTCCCAAGGCTGAGCATCTGCCTTACTTTTGTTCCAGCCGTTCAAATCAGCACCAATGAGCCAGGTTTCAGTAGAGGCTGGACTATCTATGTCACCACCCGCAATACCACCAATTTGAGCATCAAAATCGTGAGCACGTGGCAAGCTATTACCACCCCAGGAGTCCTGCCATACTTCCACAGAAACCTCTTTAGGGTTAATCTTGACACCATACTCTGCGGCTGTTTGTGACATGACTAAACTCAGTTGAGAGCGGCGAGTGTTACCCGCATTCGATTGAATGTCAAACTCTACGCGGCAGCCTGTGTCAGGATTTACCAAGACACCATCGTCACCTAGTTCAGTAAAACCAATAGAGTTAAGAAGTTCTACGCCTCTATCTGGGTTAAATTCAAACTCGGGCAAATCTGGAGCATTGAATGGTGCAGCAGCATCTGTCTGGGCATCTTTTGCTGGAAAGCCCAAACCACCTACGGCAGCATCTACGAGAGCTTGGCGGTCAATCATAAGGTTAATGGCTTGACGGAAGGTTGTATTCCTAAACATTTCTGATTTGCAAGTATCTGTGCTGTTAAAATTGTAAAACATGAAGTCAATGGAAGTGCTTGGACCAATATCTGGGTAAAATTGACCAGGAATCGTACCATTGTCAACAGCTTGTTGAATTGCTGATACTTCATCTAAGGTAGTAGGCCAGTAAAAGCTACACTGTCCCGTTGAACAAAGTGCAAGCTCAGCATTACGGTCTTCTGTAGGCGTAACTGTCCAGGTATCGGGGCCAGGAAGTGGTGTACCATCCGCAGCTTTTATAAATTCGCCGAAGAGAGGATTTTTCTCAAATGTTAGACGCTCCCCAGGACGGTATTCAACTATTTTGTAAGGGCCACCAGAGACGAGTTGATCTACAGGTGTATCTACACCCCAAAGAGCCTTAATTCCTGCGGCGCCCTCTGCTTCGTAAACTGGCATGAAGATGTGAGCGGGGAGCAAGCCACCAAAGTTCGCGCAATCGTTATTGATAATGGCATTGACTTGAGGTTGGGGTAGACGGAAGCGGTATTGATACGTACCTAATTTCTCAAACTCGACAGGTTGCTCATCTACAACAGAGCAAGCATAGGCTCCTGCTTCCACTTCAGCGTCACCAAAAATTTTGAAGCTTGCTTCTACATCATCAGCAGTCATCTCGGTGCCATCAGACCACTTCCAACCTTCTTTAAGGGTCACAATATATTCTTGCTCCAGAACTACTTCTTCAATATTACTTGCCCAAAACAAATTAAAGCTGCCGTCTTCTTTACGATAACTGCGGTTACCAAGCCAGTCGCGGTAGACAGTTGTTGGGCCCATCATCATTCCAATAATAGCCCGATCAGTTGCACTCGAGATGATTGCGGGATTGAAGGTTGTAACATCACTACCAAACGTGGTTTCTTGTATAGTGCCCCCTGGCGTAGCAGTAGGAGCGTAATTTTCTGGAAAAGTAAACGGCTGCGCCATACCAATAGTCGCCGTCATCACTAACAACATTCCGCCAAGTAATCTCCTCATAAAACCTCCTTAAATCTAAGCACCACGCCTAGGGAAATAGGGTGGGCTCGAGCCTACAGGTATTGCTATTTTTCAATACCCATTCTGTGGAGTTATCCACGTACTACGCAGACTATCATCTAACTAATAAAGGTGCAATTGTGTAACGTTGAGCTAAATTTCATGAAGGGAAAAATCAGAAGGCAGAAAGGAGGAGGGAGAATAGAGAAGAGTGGCACGGTTTTAGCATCGTGCCACTCTTCTACTTTCTATATTCTTTATTCCGTCTTCTGTTTTAACGAGGAATAATATTTAGGGCCAAAGCAAGTAAGCCCCAGACAATCCCCAGAACAATTGTTACACGCTGTAACCCACCCGAGACACCACCCATGGTGGTGAAATCACTGCCACCCTCGAGCCCACCAAGTCCACCTTGTTTGGGTTCTTGAAGTAATACTGAGCCTACGAGTAATGCCGAAACAATCACAAACACGACAAACGTAATCCAAAAAAGTGCAATCATGAAAAAGCCTCCGCAAATTATAAAAAAAGCCTTTAGCAACATATGCAATAAATCAAAACTTAGTGAGCATGATAACCAGATGCTACCTGCTGCTAAAGGCTTTTTTGGTGCCGGACATGGGAATCGAACCCACATGGTTTCCCGCTCGATTTTGAGTCGAGTGCGTCTACCAGTTCCGCCAATCCGGCCTACACGGCAAGGACACAGTGTAGCAGGGGTCTCTTCTGGGGTCAACGGGGCAAAGCACGGGGTACGGGGTTCAGGGGTCTCAAATTTACATCGCACCCTGCTTGTTGTGGAAACCCTAACGCCCTCTCTCATTGCTTTCTGTCACACTAGACGTTAACGTTTCGCTATGAAATACTTTATTGTTACAGACATTGACCACACCTTACTAAGCCATGAGGGGCAGCTTTTAGAGCGTAATGTGAGGGCGTTACAAAAAGCGCAGGGTGAGGGTGCAATAGTTGTTTTAGCAACAGCACGCAGCTTTGCAGGGGCGTTGCCTATTCATAAAGCTTTAGGGCTTACCACACCTATTATTGCCTCGAATGGCACAATTATTTGCCAACCAAGTGGTGACGTGCTCAGAGCAGAGCGGCTAGCAGCTAGCGTGGCCCGTCAGGTGGTCGAAACCTTCAGCAGCACCCCACATCATTGGAACTTTCGCACGACAGAGGCAGCGTTTTTACATCCGCAGTTTGATAGAAGCCGACATCCCTTTAATGACCCACATCACTACCGACCGACCTTGCACCATCATCTGCCTAAAGTTTTGGGAAACTACGATGAGCTTATTACGGCCACTGTTTTTGGGCAAGAACTAGCCGAGTTGTCGCAGCGCGATTGGGCCGCACTGGATCTAACGGTTGACTACTACCCACCAAGTCACTACACACCAAAAGAAGCCGTAAGTGTGATGTCGAACAGAGCGAGCAAAGGTAACGCGGCACGCTGGTTGCGTGAGCACTTAGGTTTAGAAAACGCGCCGACACTTTGCATCGGCGATAGTGCTGCTGACGCGACGATGTTCACGCTTGGCATCGGCGTAGCACCAGAAAACGCAAGCAACACCATTAAGGAACAAGCCTACTGGGTCGCGCCACATTGCGATGAGGGTGCTGTAGCGGCTGCACTCGAGCAATTTGTGTATTAAAAATAGAATATAGAATGCAGAAGGGAGGAGGTTAGGAGGAGGGTCTTCTCCGATCTGACTTTGACAAAAGAACAAGGCGCACAAATTTTAGTAGTCTTGGGAAACGGTGCCAACGTTTGCGGTCTAAACCGACACGCCAGGCCCACTCGAGCCCCACCTTGCGTGTCCAGAGCGGCGTACGCTGCACTTCACCCGCCATTACGTCGAGCGTTCCGCCTACACCTATCATTAAAGGAATATTCAAAGCTCCACGGTTCGTGTGCAAAAACAATTCTTGTCCTTCACCAAGTCCTGCAAGTAACACCTGTGCTTTACTTTCCTGAACAATGGTGCAAAGCTCTGGCACGTCGTCGGGTCGTTTGAAGTAGCCGTGCTGTACACCCGCGATGATTGTGCCGTAGTTTTTGTGGGCTTCTTCCGCAGCTTTTTGTGCAATGCCAGGTTTTGAACCCAAAAAGAAAACTCGTAATGAAGAACCGCCGCGCTCGAGCACCTTCGTAGTCAGTTCCACACCTGGCACTCTTTCAGGAACAGGGTCGCCAAACTGCTTACTCGCCCACACCACACCCACACCATCTGCCACAGTTAAATCTGCACTCTGTAAAGCTTTTTTGAGTTCGCTATTTGTCTCTGCTTGTATAATGATTTCAGGATTCGTTGTCACTAAAAGTTTGGGTTTGGGATCTTGCACAGCTTCTAGACACCACTCTGTAGCTTGCCCTAACGTGAGTTTAGCGACTTTGTAATCAAGAATTTTTGAAAAAGAAAGAGACATGAAAATGATGGAAGTTGGGATTGGGGTTTTAAGGTTTAGCTGAAAGCTGACGACTGAGAGCTGACAGCTTTTTCGCCTTCTACCTTCTGCTGGCCACCTTCCGCTTTTACAAACGTAAACACATTCCCCTGCTCGCTCCCCTCATTACTTTGCAGTATCGGCACTGCGTCGGTTTGAGAAAGATAACTGGCAATGGCTAAGTCTTCAACCATATTAAGACTTTGCAAATACTGCCCTGTACTCGAACGCCACAGAGCCTCGAGTGGATCAGCAAAAGCTTTCATAAGCGCTATAGCAAAACGGCTCGCACCCTCTAATTCCACATTGCCCTGCAAGGTTTTAAGCCCTGCAGCAAGAACACCTGCGGTGAGCGTATCGTCCAAATCTTCTTGACCAATAAAACCACTACAGACAATAAAAATTTCACCCTTAGTGCGCTCTAATGCCACCTTAGCAACCGCTTCAGCGTTGTAAAGCGACCCAAGCAACAACGTCTCTGCATCCATCACTTGAGCAAGGGCTTTGGGCGCATTTTCAGAAGTTACAACAGCACGAGCACTCGGTTTAATAT
>JBOFGY010000163.1:0-7231 GCA_051649365.1 Trueperaceae bacterium | reverse complement strand
CTCGCCACCACCCCGCTTACCTAACCGAGGTCTCCCTAGTGCAGAGGCTTTCCTTAGGGCCTGCCACCTCAGGGCACGTGCTACAGGCGTTGGAATCCTTCCGAGTGTAAGAAATCTCACATCTCCTAACATTGGATTAGCATGGGCTTCGTGTGAGGGGGGGGTGGGTGAGAAGGTCTACCGTGAATACTTCTACAATTCTCCCTGCTACATTCTCAAATTTCTACACCAAGAATTCCTTGTTGATTGCCGCGAGTATTTTCGTGGATTTTCCTTCGCGTAAAATTTCTTTGAATAAGCTTACAAGTTCGGGGTCAAGTTGGCGATTGGCCCGCGTGCTCAGGGCTTTTTCGACCTCGTTGAGGGTGAGAGCCTGACCACGCTCAGAGGATAAAAAGTCAAAGGTATCGGCAACAGCCACAATGCGAGCTAACAAGGGAATTTGTTCTTGGCGTAGTTTATCGGGAAAGCCAGAACCGTCCCAGTGTTCGTGATGGGCGCGAATCGCTTCTCTCGAGTCTGCAAGAAGTGAGGAAGCCGCCAACATATTCGCTCCACGCTGCGGGTGGTTCGGGTCTTCGATATTTAAGTCTAAGCCTGAACCCAACTTACCAACATCGTGCAACATCGCTGCAAAATACAAATTAAAAAGGTCTTGACGTGCTAAGCCTTTGGCGCGCCCTAGCGCGAGTGCGTAATGTGTTACCCGCTCCGCGTGACCAAGTTGCTTAAAGTCTTGTGACTCAATCGCCTCCATAAAGGCACGACTAAACTCGATAAGGCTTTGTTGAGCTTGGCTCGCACTCTGTCGCAACTCGTTTGCATGGGCAAGGAGGGTGGCCCACTGCACCACCGTCTTAAAATCTGCGTCGCCAAATTTACCGTCAAAACGTTGGGCGATGATAAAACCGTGCAGCGTTGTTTGTTTTACAGGAACGAGCAGCGTTGACTTTGCTCCTAAGACACCCGCTTGGGTAAGTGCGTAAAGGGTTTCATTGGTACTTTCTGTGACAAGTTCACTGGCATCTGTAACAAAGCGAGGTGTGGGGTCTGCCTCAATACCTTTGAGGCTAATGTTTTTTAGCGTGGTCGTGTACCCTTTTGAGACATTGATGGTGTAGGTCGGTGCTAACACACTGAGGGCGCGCGCTTCACCTGGTAAAAGGTTACAAAGATGCTCGAGCAAAAACCGCGTTCGCTCGCTCACAGATGCCAACGTCAGGAGCGCGTTTACCACGGTCAGGGTATCTTCCTCGCCACTTTCATTCGTAAAGAAACGTCTTAGCATCCGCTTGTAGTTTATCAGAAGGCAGCTTTCAGGCGGCTGCTTTATTCTTCACATCTTTGTGAACGAGTAGGCTATACTTATGGCCTAGTTACGAAGCAGCATGGCTTATGAGCAGCATGACTGAAGTTAAGGAGAGAGGTTCGTGGGGCTACGCTATCAACGCCAAACACTTTATAGTGAACGTTCTGGAGTCAAAACCTACGAAGGCTTAGACCCCTTAACAGGTTTACCTGTTCTCATTTACGAATTTCCTGGCAAGCCCGACCCTGCCCTTTCTGACCTCGAGTCTGAAAACATTCCTGGTGTCTTAGATACAGTTCAGGAACAAGGTAAGGGCCAGGTCGTAGTTGCTTTTTCTAGAGGGTACAAACCCGCCACTAAACCCCTCGAGCTCGATACGCTCCCCTTTGTCATCGCGACGGCGCAGGCTATTAGCGACGCAGCGAGAGCCGGTGTGATTCACGGAGACTTACGCCCTGAACGGTTTCTAGTGAGTAGCGACCACGTGCTCATTGAGGGCTTTGGAATTCCTTGGGTAACGACGAGTCCTCATGGTTATAGCCCACCCGAAGGTGTTGCGAATTATGCTGGTGACGTTTACGCTTTTGGCCGCATTATGCAAGAACTCTGCACGGATTTACCCGTACCTATCAAAACTGTTTTAGACCGCTGTACAGCCCGCAAACCTGAAGACCGCCCCAGTGCTGCCCAACTCTTAACCGCGCTTCTGGCCTTGCAACATCCGCCTAGTCAATCCCAGATACCTGTCTTTGACCAGGGGGCCCATGACCCTAGCAATCTAGTTGACCCTAGCAACCTAAGCCAAGGACTATCTCAAAACCTATCTACTCAAACCCAAGAGGGTCAGACAACTCAGAACCCCAATAACACTATCCTCGAGATTGACTTTAATGTAAGCGAAGCTGCCAACGAACACCCCGCTCCACCGCTACCTTATAAACCCAAACTCACTAGTGCAGGGGTGCTGTCAGATATGCCCGACTTAGATTTGCTCGAGGATACTCGAGACGTTAGCACACCGAACATCAGCGCCCTGAAGCCTACTGTTCCTAAAGGTAGCAGTCCGCAAAACCGTCATGACGCAGACGCACCAAAACTTATCGTGAAGCAAACCGCGCAATCTTCCCATAGTGCAAATTCTTTTGACGCATGGGACTATGACAGCGATGATCAAGACAGCAACGTTGACATCAGCAGTAATGACGAACCGCAAGTTCCCGTGAGTGCAAAAAGTTCCAGCAACCTCCCTCCTAAAACATCAGGGAAATTACCTGGCAATGGTCCTAAACGCCAAGACCCAAAACAAACCTTCATCAAAGATTTACCTCCAGGTGGCACCTACAAAGTCGGCAAGGCCACCGACATTAAACCAGCTCCTTTCAAAGACACGCCGGTCACCCCTGCTTTTGACGAAGTATTTAATAGTGGTAAAGCCCTGAAAAATACTCGCCGTCTTTTGATGGTGGCGGGTCTTCTCATTTGCGCCCTTGTGCTAGCCGGTTTGATGTTCTTTGGCTCTAACGATATTCGTACCACACAAAACATTCCCACGAATACTGCAAGCTATATTGTGCGCGTCAATGTTAATCCAACAAATTTGCCTCCCTTGGATTTACTTGTCATAAGCAGCCCAGAGGGTTCAAAGTTTCGCGCCGGTGCCGTTGTGAGCAAAGTACCTGGTGACATTGTCTTAGATAAACCAGGGTTGTGGCAATTTCAAGCTCGCTTCCAAGATAAGCTGTCTCAAATTGTAACGTTGCAACCTCCTGACGAGTACACGCTCAGTATCACTATGCCCGATCTTCTTGTGCCCGTTGAAACCAGCGAAGAACCCCCATCTGAGGGTAGTGAAGCTACAGAATCTACAACAACTGATGGAACAAATCCTTAACAACAGACAGGGCGACAAGAGACGGGAGAAAAATCTCTTGTTTCCTGTCTCTTGTCCTTATCCATATACAAAAGCCTCGAGCTCTAAACTTTATTTACAAAGGACTATTCCATGACCTCCCTCGTCGTTCTCGATTACGGTTCGCAGTACACGCGCCTCATTGCACGCAGACTCCGCGAGCTCAATGTCTTTTCTGTCATTTTGCCTTCAAACTCGAGCCTCTATGATATTCAAGACCAAAAGCCAGCAGGTGTCATTCTTTCTGGCGGCCCTAATAGTGTGTATGATGCAGGTGCGCCACAACTGCCCGAGGGATTGCTCGAGAGTGGTTTGCCCATGCTTGCCATTTGCTACGGAATGCAACTCGTCGCGCAAGGCTTAGACGGTGAAGTTAAACCCGGCACCGTGCGCGAATATGGCAAATCACTTCTAGAAAATTACAAGGGTGAACTTTTCGACACGGTAGATGGTGACTTTATCGCCTGGATGAGTCACGGTGACTCGGTAGCAAAAGCACCTTCGGGGTTTAGTATCACTGCGTCCACGAGTGACACACCCATTGCTGCCATGGAAGACGCAACGCGAAAAATTTTCTGCATTCAGTTTCACCCTGAAGTACATCACACACCAAAGGGCGTAACGGTTTTAGAAAACTTTATTGCCGCAACTGACTTAAAAAGAGATTGGACATCGGAGAATATCTTAGAGCAACTCACCAACGAAGCTAAAGAAAAAGTGGGCAGTGAAAAAGTGTTGCTAGCGATTTCTGGCGGTGTAGATAGCAGCACACTCGGTTTACTTTTGAATCGTGCCATCGGCAAACAACTTTTCGCCGTGTTTGTAGATCACGGACTTCTTAGACTTGGTGAAGCCGAAGAGGTCGAAAAAGCCCTACGCGGTCTCGGTGTCAACCTCATCGTTGTGAATGCCGAAGAGCGTTTTCTCTCTGCACTCAAAGGTGTGAGCGACCCCGAAGAAAAACGTAAAATTATCGGACGAGAATTTATTGAAGTCTTTAACGCTGAAGCCAAAAAACTACAGGTAGAACAGGGCAACATCAAGTTTTTAGGACAAGGCACCCTTTACCCCGACGTGATTGAGTCTGCGGGTGGTCATGGTGCTGCTAACATCAAATCGCATCACAATGTTGGCGGCTTACCCAAAGATTTACAGTTTGAACTTCTCGAACCTTTCCGCACTCTTTTCAAAGACGAAGTACGCCAAATTGCCAGTGAACTTGGAATGCCCAAACATCTACGCGATAGGCATCCCTTTCCTGGGCCTGGCTTGGCTATTCGCTGCATTGGTAATGTAACAAAAGAACGCTTAGATGTCTTACGCAAAGTGGATGATATTTTTATTTCTGCCCTGCGCGAATTTGATTTGTACAGCGAAACCGCACAGGCTCTCGCCGTGCTTACACCGATTCGCTCGGTAGGTGTGATGGGTGATGGGCGCACGTATGCAAATACTGTTGCACTCCGCGCGGTAAGCAGCCAAGATTACATGACCGCCGACTGGACACGCTTACCCCACGACTTTCTAGCCACGGTTGCAAACCGAATTGTTAACAGCGTTAAAGAAGTAAACCGCGTTGTCTACGACATTACGAGTAAGCCGCCTGGAACAATTGAATGGGAGTAAAAGGCAATTAAAGATTCAAGGTTAAAGATTCAAGATTAAAAACAATTTTTAACCTTGAATCTTTAATCTTGAATTACTATGAACTATTGGCTACTCAAAAGCGAACCCGACGAATTCAGCTTTGACGATTTACTAAAGCGTCCCAAGCAAACTGAACCCTGGACAGGCGTCAGAAATTATCAAGCGCGAAACTTTATTCGTGATGAAGTGAACGTTGGTGACAAAGTTTTGTTTTATCACTCGAGCACTGCCGTTCCCGCCGTCGTCGGCATCGCCGAAGTTGTGAGCAAACCCTACGCTGACCCAACACAGTTTGATAAAAGAAGCGATTATTTTGATGAGGCTTCAAAGCAAGACAATCCACGCTGGTTTGTCGTGAACGTGAAGGCTGTAAAAAAATTAAAGCGTATCGTTACGTTAGGGCAAATCAAGGGAGAATCAAAATTAAAAGACATGCGTCTCGTGCAACGCGGCAACCGCCTCAGCGTCATGCCTGTAACGAAAAAAGAATTTGAAACCATCATAAAATTAGCGGGTGAAGAACTGTAAACGCCTAGGCATATTTGTGCAGTAGGGGCGAGGGCCCCTCGCCCCTACTGCACACAAAATCCGGTTGTGCTCAAATCAATCATGGAATTTATCATCCCCAACCACGATAACATCCACGCGGCCTACACACCGCTCGTGGCAGAATTATTATCTGCACTGCAAGGTACATTAGTTGTTTTAACAGGCCCATTAGGTGCTGGCAAAACCACACTCGTGCAAGGGGTTGCCAAAGCCTTAGAAAGTGACGCGCAGGTCTCGAGCCCCACCTATACCCTCATCCACGAATACCCAACCCCGCAAGGCACGCTCGTTCATATAGATGCTTATCGTTTGCCTTCCACAGATGCACTACTCGATTTAGGCTTGGAGGATTATTTGGAACGCTCGAGGCTCGTCGTGGTGGAGTGGGGCGAAGGTTTACTCGAAACATTTCCTGATGCGTGGCAGGTTACACTATCGTTTGCTGGTGACGAACGGAAAGCAATATTGGTAAAAGGTGAAAGGTAAAAAGTTAAAGGTTAAAAACAACAGCCTTCCCACCTTCAACCTTTCACCTTAAAACCCATAACCAATATGCCAAACCCCAACTCCCAAACCCCAACTCCCATCCACCTCGGTCTTGACACTGCTACACCTTACCTATCTCTCGCGCTGTGGAGCCCAGAGCAAGGCACACTCGCTACGTTCACTGAAAACATCGGGCGTGACCACGCAAAGCGCGTCATTGTTGAACTAAATCATCTTTTTCAAAAAGCGAATATCACACCGTCTCAACTTACAGGAATTGGTGTGGGTGTCGGGCCTGGCTCGTACACGGGGGTGCGTGTGGGCATCGCCACAGCGAAGGCTTTAGCGAAAGGTCTCAATGTTCCACTGCGTGGCGCGAGTACCTTAGCGGCGATGGCTTACAGTGTTTTGAAAAACGGTGAGCGTGGTGTTGTGGCAATGGATGCACGGCGGGGTTTTGTGTATGCAGGGGTGTTTGAAAAAAGTGGGGAAGTGGTTATTAAGATTGGACTCGAGGAGAAAGTAGAGATAGAAAAAGTAAAAGAAGCTAACCCCACTCTTCCCTATTATCAAGATGTTTATCCAGATGCTAGCTATAGCGCAAGATGTTTTGATGGGCTCGAGGCTTCGCCTGTTGAAGCGATTTATTTGTAGAGTGCATTTGTGCACTGCTCGTTAAAGCACTTTTTATTTGTTTTTTTCTTTCAACTCTTTATCTTGCTTGTTTCGACCATACACAAAAACACCCGCCAGGATTGCTAAGTTACTAATTATCCCCACAATCCCTTCAACGCTATGTCCACTCATAATTATTTTAGTACATTGAAATATTACAAACAACGTTATACCTGTAGCACAAACGAGCCCTAAAAAACTTTGAATAACATTTCCTCTCAATGCCCATGACTCGAGTCTCTGGCGGTGTGCTCCTTGAAGCTCATACGAATTTAGTAAACGCTCAGCCATTCCAGGAACTATTTCGTCATACCTAGGAAAGGTTTCAGGATCAGGAAGAGGTCCAATATGAATAGACTCTCGAACTTCTACCTGCTCCCTTTGCTGGCTAAAAAGTACTCCTTGAGGTGCTTTTTGTTGACGAATTTCCTGTGGACGTTTGGCTAGATTTTGTGATTGACGCTTTGTTCTGGATTTTCTTCCCATCAGGAGTTTTAGGCGAAAAAATACTGGATTCTAGCCTTCCACTCCTCGCTCAGAGACTTTTTTCAAATCTTGACCAACCATTATCCAGTCAGAAGCAATAGCTTTAGCATCTGCCTCTTCTGGAGATTGACTTTGATTGTAGCGGTCAAAAACACCGAAGAGATCAAGAA
>JBOFGY010000162.1:0-22567 GCA_051649365.1 Trueperaceae bacterium | reverse complement strand
ACAAAGTTTCTACGGTCGGGTCGGCGGCGGCGGCTGTAAACGTAATTGCGGCTGACAATGTGGTCTTGCCGTGATCAACATGACCAATCGTCCCTACATTCACATGTGGTTTCGTCCTCTCAAATACTCCTTTTGCCATAGTAAACAACTCCTTCTCTCGGCCCGTATGGGCTTTATTTTCGGTTCACGTTTAGGGGCAACCACGTCTTTCATGCAGGTTGCCCCTACGTGAAACATTCCATAATTTTGGAGCTCGTGGACAGGATTGAACTGTCGACCTCTCCCTTACCAAGGGAGTGCTCTACCACTGAGCTACACGAGCGAACCAATTTGCTCTCTTGGAGCGGGAGACGAGCTTCGAACCCGCGACATTCAGCTTGGGAAGCTGACGCTCTACCAACTGAGCTACTCCAGCGAGAAGCCCCTAGGAGGTCGTATCATGCCATTTCGCAAGCGGCATGATACGACCTCCTGATGGCTTTCTGGTGGGCAGGACTGGATTTGAACCAGTGTAGGCTAAGCCAACGGATTTACAGTCCGTCCCCTTTAACCACTCGGGCACCTACCCAAAGGGGGTATCATCCCATTACGGCTAATACCCTTAAACCATCTTAAAAACTCGAAGATGTCATCCTCAACAACTGAGTCAAAAGCCAAAGTTACCAGACATCTGAACATATCTTTTCTTAGATGATACCTTCGATGTGGAGCCACCCATCGGAATCGAACCGACAACCTTCCGATTACAAATCGGATGCTCTGCCAGTTGAGCTAGGGTGGCATTTTTAAGAGGTACCGCCGCGTGGCGATACCTCCTTAATATCCGAACAAATAGCCTAGCACCTCATCCCAAGGGTGTCAACGGGCAATTTAGCTTAATTTTTAGCGTTTTAGAAACCAGGGCAAGGTGGTACATTTAGGCAAGTCTTTATGGGCTCGAGTTTCAAGCGCACCTCACCCCAAAACCGTGACACTTCGTCAGTTACATTTAACGCTTGTGTCATTACGCCACAGACTCTTAAACCACAAGTGCTAGACTAGGCTCAATTAAATATTATGCTCAAACGGAGGAAACTTATGAATTTTATGAACCTCAAACCCCTCGAGATTTTGCTCATCTTAGTTGTTATTTTGTTGTTATTCGGTGCAAAGCGTCTGCCTGAAATGGCCAAAGGTATTGGTCAATCTGTCCGCGAGTTCCGTAAGGGTATCAAAGATATGAAAGATGACATTGCCATCGAAGCCAACAAAACTGAGCAAAAAGACCCAGAAAAAGCAGGTTAAAGCAGCGAATGGCTATGCAGCTTTTAGGTGTTAACTAAGTCCTATGCCTAACGCCTACTACCTTTGCCCTTATGACTTTACTTGACCACCTAGAAGAACTGCGCTGGCGGATTTTGGTCGCCGTGATCGCCTGGCTTATTGCAGCGAGTGTGGTCTTTTATTTTCGCCTTGATGTCATTGAATTTCTTAGAGTTCCTTTGCCTAATGACATTAAACTGAATTTTTTTAATATCTCTGAACCCTTCACCGTCGCCATTCAAATTGCTGGCTTTTTTGGTTTCATTTTAGCCTCTCCTATTATTCTAAGTCAGGTCTGGGGCTTTATTGCTCCTGGACTTTATAAGGAAGAGAAAAGATGGGCCATTCCCTTCGTGCTTTTGGCTTCTATCGCCTTTGCTAGCGGCGCAGTTTTTACCTATTACGTGCTTTGGCCAATGATTCTGCCTATCATGTTAGGCTTTTTTGGGGATCAGGCTGCACCTGTTTTGACTATCGGCAAATACATTTCAGATATTTTAGGATTGATGGCTATTTTGGGACTTATCTTCGAGATGCCTGTTTTGGGTTTTTTATTAGCAAAAATTGGTTTAGTCCGTCACACCATGCTTATAAGTATTCGCCGTTACGCCATTATTGCGAGCATCATCTTGGCTGCACTCATTACACCAACAGGAGACCCTTTTACTCTCGGTCTTGTTGCTGTGCCGCTCGTGCTACTTTACGAACTAACTGTTATTGTAGTACGCTTAGCGCAACGGCGCATTGTAAGTGAAGACTTAAATAGCGCGGAAGGCGCATAATGCAGACTCAACGATTTACACGATATTTTGCTTTCTAAGTCAATCTAGCTTAGCCGTTATTTTATTACCCCAAAATTTCAAAACCGTATCACCTGAAATTTCGCCCAACGCTAAGTTAGAGGAGTTAGGTGATACTGCTATACTCGCTTCACTTGCCGCCGTAGTAGAGAAGTAAAAAAGTTATTCGTTGTTCGTTATTCGTAAAACCAAAAGACGAAAAACGTAAAACGATAACGAATAACTCAAAGGAGTTTCTATGCCAGAAAGCAAAATCACCGAACTACGCGCCGAGATTGACAAACTGAATCTCGAGCTTCTCCAAACCCTTTCCAAGCGTGCTGCCATCGCTCAAGAAATCGGCAGCTTGCAAACGAGCGCGGGTACATCCACTTACGACCCCATGCGCGAGAAGGAAATGCTCGAGGCACTTGTTGCCGCAAATCCTGGCCCCTTTGATGCAGGCACGATAAAAAGTTTGTTCAAGTCCATTTTTCAAGCCAGCATGGAAATGGGCAATAAAGCAGAGAAGCCCAAGTTTCTTACTTCACGCGCCACAAAGCAAGAAGACACCGTTGTGATGGTTGGCGATATCGCCATCGGTGGCAAGCACTCACCTGTTTTAGTGGCTGGGCCTTGTGCAATCGAATCTAAAGAACAAGTCATGATGACCGCAGAATTTGTGGCGAGTCGCGGTGTCAAACTCTTCAGAGGTGGTGCCTACAAACCCCGCACTGACCCGTACTCATTTCAGGGTTTAGGTGAAAAAGGTTTGCAGATTGGACGTGAAGCCTGCGACAAATATGGCATGAAATTTGTCGCGGAAATTATGGACGCACGCGACATTGATTTATTTATTGAATACGTGGATGTATTACAAATTGGCGCAAGAAATTCACAAAATTTCACACTCCTTAGAACCATCGGACAAAAAACCACAAAGCCTGTTTTACTGAAGCGTGGTCTTTCTTCTAAAGTTGAAGAATGGATTATGTCTGCGGAATATTTGTTAAGCGAAGGCAACCCTAACGTCATTCTTTGTGAACGTGGTATTCGCACGTACGAGACGTACACCAGAAATACCCTAGACGTTTCAGCAGTGGCTCTAGCGAAGCTCGAGACTCACCTTCCTGTCTTAGTAGATGTAACCCACTCAGGCGGACGACGTGACTTGTTAGTACCACTCACCAAAGCAGGCTTAGCCATTGGCGCAGACGGCATTATGATTGAAGTTCACCCAAACCCAGCCGTCGCACTCTCCGACCAAAAACAGCAAGTAGACTTCGAGCAGTTTGACCAATATTTAAAAGACACGGGTTATCACGGCAAACTCAGTGAAAAACGTTTTGAGGTTTACGGATTTTAAGGAGCATGTCAGCATTTCAGCCAGTCAGCAAAACCTTAAGGCTGAGATGCTGACTGGCTGAAATGCTAAAGTGCCGACTAGCTCATGTTGGATAATCTCTTCAACCTCCTAAGTAAAGCCACCAGCGTTGCACCTATCTATCACCGTGAGCACTGCATTGCAGCAAAACAAAGTGTCGCGGCGTGCCAGGTATGTAAAGACATGTGTCCGCATGCAGCGATTACGCTAAAAAGATTTGTAGAGATTAATGATATAGATTGTACGGGTTGTGGACTGTGCGTGCAGAGTTGCCCTTCGCAAGCTTTAGAAAGCAAAACTACTTTTCAACCTGGCGCACCTGTGAAGTGTTCGCAAGTTAAAGGTTCAGCACAAAGCGTGCAATGTCTCGGCAGACTCTCCCCCACGGATTTGTTAAGACTTGTTGGAACGAAAGAAAAAGTTACACTCGTTCGCAATGACTGTGCAACGTGCAAAATCGGCGCAGAAAAAATCCTAGAAGTCTTAGTAGAAACAATGGACGAAGCAAAGATGCTTGCAGATTTTCGCAAGCGCGAGGTTCATTTTGAAATAGTGCAGCAAGAAAAATATGACAGCACCCACAACTCAGATAAGATTAGCCGCCGCGAACTCTTACGTGGCAGCTTTCGCAGTTTGCAAACTACCGCCGCCGATGCACTTGCACCTCTCGATCCAGGCGACGTGAAAGAAGTTTCGCTGCCAAGAGAAATGCAGCGTCAATACGCAGTCATTGAAAGTGCCAAACCTGAACCTACACAAAATGTGCCTTGGGTTTTGCCAAGAGTACAAGACGGTTGCATTATGTGTCCTGTTTGTACAAATGTTTGTCCAACCAAAGCATTCAGCCGTGATTTCAAACCGAAGGATAAGGATAAAGACGGCAATGAACTCGGTGGCAGTGTGCTTAGACTCGAGCCCGACCACTGCAACGGCTGTAACGCCTGCGTCAAAGCCTGCCCTGTCAAAGTCATGTCTCTAGATACAAATGTGACGTGGGAAGAATTATCAGGTGGTAAGGAAATTGCGTTTCATAAAAGACCCCAAAAGCCAACACAAGGTACTGTGTCACGTTGAGATGCTCGTAGCATGAATCCTCTCACCTGTGGTCATCAAAATTATCTACTTCACTATGTGATTTGTAACCATTTGTTGGAGAAGCGAGGCGGAGAATACCTGCGCCATTTTAAGGATATTTCAGAAGATATGGGTTTTGATGCCCTGGGGTTTTACATGCTTTGCCCAGAGTGCGCGAAACACCCAGACTCCTTAGATACATTACTTGCCAAGTGTTGTCATTAATGCCTTCGTGAAATTGAAACAAGAGGAGAATGGATAGGCAATACCAATCAACCGTTCTTCACTGAGCAAAAAACCTCTCTGCACTTTGAACACGAAGCTATACCTTTAGAACTTCAGGGTGAAGTCATTGCCCTGGCACCTTACAAGGCTCGAGTCACTGGCTTTTACTCAGCTCAGAGAAAAAACTTTACACCCTTGATGGCGATACAAAAAAACTTCAAGCCTTACCAAATTTAGAGTTTGAAAAACTGGACTTTGAGAAACCCATTACACTACAAAGCTCGCGGGATGGCCGTATTTCCAATACCTCTGGGCAATACGGCTATGTTGTAGACAGAACCGCTTACAAAGTTTCGATGCTATTAGATCGCCAAAACTATCATGCGGAGGTTTGTGGGTTTTCTGCTGCATTTTTTGATTATCAGGGGCGCACTTTGTTGATTCACGCGACAGACTGGAACCGCCTCGACATTTCTGATCCGCGAGATGGTTCTGTGTTAACCGAGCGTCATATTGCTGAATACACAGACGGCAAACGTCCCGAACATTATCTCGATTATTTTCATTGCACACTTTCTGTTTCACCTGATAATGAATGGATAGCCAACACGGGTTGGGTATGGCAACCCGCAGGTATTATCTCAAGCTGGAGCCTAAAGAAGTGGCTAGAACAAAACCCTTTTGAATCTGAAGATGGTGACAGCAAAAACATGTTTAACGTTTGGCAAGATTGGGATATGCACACCTGCTGGCTAGACAATACAACGCTCGGCGTTTATGGCATCGGGCCTGAAAACAGGACTGTACCAGGCATACAACTTTTTGATGTACGAACAGGTGAACGTACTGACTTTCTTTTTGGTCCTAACGCAACACCCAGTTACGAATTAAACATTGAATACTTTCCTGCCAGTCAACCCGCGCTCTATCACAGCCTATTTGTTTTCGATACCTGGCTGTTTAGTGCTGGCTATGGGCGGGGCATTGAAGTATGGGATGTCAAGGCAAAAGCACGTCTACTAAGAGAGAAGAGCTTTTCACCTGTTGCCTATCACCCTACAAGCAAAGTGTTTCTTGCTGCTTTGGGCAACCAGCTCCAACTTGGCAAGCTAACCGAATAAAGCAACCAATTTAACAGCCTTCCTACTTACAAATTAGCGATAATCGAAGGGGTCACCACTGGCACTTTCTTTTTTTATTTCGGTGTGATACATTAGCCGTGTTACCTTAAATACTAAGGCAATAATCTATTTAGGTAATAAATTCTAGTTCAGTGTGACCGTAACGAAGGAGAAGCTATGCTTATCGAGACCAAAGTCCTGGGTTCGCGCAAACGTCCTTATGAACCCTGGGAAACAACCCTTCTAGAATATTCAACAGAAATAATTACGCTGCAAGACTTTTTGAAAAGGGTCGTCCTGCAAGAAGTCGAAGCGTTTAAGAACCGCCAAGAAGAACGCAAACTGGCGCGTGTCCTCTCCAAAGAAGAGATTGAAGCCAGTAGCATCAAAGGAAAAATTGATGCGGGTGGCATGGAGTACGAACCTCAAGAGGTTGACCCCGTTGCAGCCGTTGAGAATGCGCTACTTGCATTCAAAGACGGTTTTTATTATGTCTTTGTAGACGAAAAACAGGCTCTTAGCCTGGAAGAAAACATCACGCTCAATGACAATAGTCATGTGTTGTTTTTACGGCTCGTGCCGTTAGTCGGCGGATAAAAAAGCGGTTAAAAGTTAAAGGTTAAAGGTGAAAAGGTTTTGTTTTCAACCTTTAACCTTCCTACCTTCAACCTTCTTACCAATTTTTCTTTTACACCCCACAACTTCAGGAGGACATATGTTGACCCGCGAGGCGGCCCAAGAGCAGCTTAAAAAGTTTGAGCACAAAAACGGCAAGGAATTTTACACCCAGCGTATCGCAGCATTACCGGAGAATCTTCGTGAGATAGCCGAAGGCATGATGAAACACTCGGGTGGTTACAGTGGTCACAGTTCAGAAAGTTACAAGTACGATTGGGAGAAGTTTCAGAAGCAAATAAAAAATTTAGACGCAATGCCTAAAGAAGAAAGACTCGAGCTTTTCCACGCGCTGTATCCAAATCTCGGTCATTTTGTCGAGGGAGCCTGGCAACTTAAAAAACACCTGCCTTACCAAGGTGGCTATGCCCGCCGCTCGTTTCGTATTCCTGATGCTGAAACATATACCTTTCAAACCCGCTCGAACTGGCTCATGACGGTGCTTAGAATTGTGAAACACTTTGACCAGGATATTTCCTGGTACGCCGCCTGGACACCTTATTTGCAGCAGTACCAATGGGGTCAGGAAGACACGCTAGCTTATCTTTTTGTTGTTGCTATCAACGAGGGTAACAATGATGTCATGCAGATTCTCAAAGAATCAGGCAGTGGTACACACGAAATCGGCAGCATGGGAAGGCACGTTACACGCACACTCATGACCGCAGATAACTCCGAAGGCTGGGAGTATATTGAAAAACTTTTGCTGGCAGCGCAGCGTCAGGAAGGGTTGCGACAAGTTATTTTAGAAACGATTGACGAAGCGCACCCAACCGCTTACAAGCGAATACTCAAACTTATCAAAGACGAAAATATGGTGCGGTTTGCTGCGGTGGTTCGTGCTGTAGACGTGTGGTTTGGGTTTAATTACGAAACAGGTCAAGAGAAAAAAGTTAACGGCTTATTGGAGCACGTCATTAACTTTTTGGACAGCGAAAGCTCGAGACACGCCGCCCTAACCTCTGACGACGCAGAAACGCTCTACCTCGCGCTGTGGGCCAGTGCTTATGACAACACGCTTAAAACGGTTGAACTTGCTAGGCCCTTACTCAAACACAGCAAGGTCGAAATTCGTTATGTCGCCGCAGAAATCCTGATGCAGCTTCAACTTTCTGAAGCAAGACAAGTGCTCCTCGACAGCTTTGAAGATGAAGATTTGCGGGTTGCCATGCGTGCCTTTGATGCGGTGCAGTATGGCAGCGACGAGAAAACGCCAGACATGTTCGAGCGCATTGAAAAACTGATTGCGCGACTTCCAAAAGAGAAGACCTTGGAACCCATCGTGTGGCCCTGGACAAAACGTGACATTGATAAAGGCACAGTCGCTGCTTCTTTGTTTAATTACTTGGGCAATCGCCCCATCGCAAAACTCTTTCCTTATTTGGACATTATGGACACCTGGAAACGGCGCGAGGTCGTAACGCGCATTGGCGAAAAAATTAAAAAAGCAAAAGACCTGGACGCGCAGTCACGCGACAAGATTTTAGAAATGATGGGAGACTCGAGCAACGATGTACGTGAAGCAGTCCTAAACATCCTGAACCACGCGAACGTAACTGAAGAAGAAGTCAAAAGACTCGAGCCCCTGCTCTCGCGCAAGGCGGGTGACTTGCGGCGCGGGCTTATTGGCTTAATCCTCAAACAACCTGACGACGCAGTTTTTCAAAGTGCCGAACGCCTCATGGGTCGCAGCGCACCAGAACGTCAGGCGGGCATTGAACTTTTGAGCGAGCTTAAAAAAGTCAAGCGCAGCGAGAACAAAGTCAAGCAAATCGCGCAAAGTTATGAAAGCAAGAATGACAACGAAGCGCAGTTGCTGCAAACTATTTTAGAATCTGAGGGGGAAGCGGTGACGCTCGAGTCTGGTCTAGGGCTCTACGACCCCAGCAAGCGCACGCCGCCCATCGAACCTAAAAATCACATCAAAGGAATTATTCTTAACCGCCAGGGTCAAACCTTTATCAGCAGTAAAACGCCTGCGCTGATTAAAGACTTAGACGTTTTTATTCATTCACACCGAGAAACACCTGTGACCCTTGTGAACTGGAACGGCACACAGGAAGAACTGCTCGGCAACATCCACTATGGTTTCTGGAACCCGACCATCTGGAAAGACGGCAAGCATGTTCTTAACACCAATGACATTCCTTTGCGCGAGACGTGGGAGAGTTGGTGGGGCAGTCGCCCGAAAGATTTGCGCGAGGATAACTTTGACGCACTGAGGGCGATGGCTTCGCTCTACGCAAGCAATGAACATACAGGCAGAGGTGGCCTGCTGGAACCGAGCCAACAACTCTTCGCCAAAATTGAACGCTCGAAACTCAAGCATGAACGTAGTGTAACGAGTGTACTTCAGTGGTTTGCCTACACGACGATGACGGCAGAAGCTGTAGATTTTCTCCTCGATGCGGCAGAGACTTCTCTGGCACTTACGCCCAAAGATATTTTTACAAAAGCGAAGGAAGAGTACGAGAAACAGAAAAAAGAAAACAACTACGCTTACTATACTGACCCGAGGGCCTCGAGGCTCTTCACTTGGTTTACGATGGTCAACGCTGGCAAAAATGTTCGCCCCGACCTCTGGACGATGGAACAAACCAAACGCTACTGGGGTTTACTAAAAACACTCGATGAAGGCTTTGAAGGCTCGCCCCGCCAACGACCAGACTTTGACAATGCCCTGCAAGCCTGGAAAGTGGACGCAGCTAATGAAAACGATATTTATGATTACCTTATTGGCTCAGGCGAACCAGATGTCTATGGGCGTTATAATCAGTACAATTACCGTGAACTGCGTGATTTGTCTGGTCACAAACCTGCCAAAGCGTTTGCGGAACACCCAACCTTAAAAGATATTGTTGATAAAGTTCGCACGAAAATTTTAGAAATTGAACTCAAACGCGCTGACCTGCCAACAGTTGTTTCAGCAGCGACGAAATCCTTGCGCTCGGTTTATGGTGTGGAATACGTCATCAAGATTTTGAGCGCACTCGGCAAGGAAAAACTCGTGCGCGGCTACAGCTATGACGGCATGAGCAAGTCATCTGTGTTTAGTAGTTTGCTGCGTGCTAGTTTCCCCAAAGAAGGTGAAACACCCGAAGTCTTTGCAGAGAAAATCAAAGCCTCAAAAATTTCAGAGCAGCGTCTGCTCGACCTTGCCATGTACGCGCCGCAGTGGTCAAAACATGTTTCGCACACACTAGGCTGGGAAGGACTTGGCGACGCGGTATTCTGGTTTCACGCCCACACCAAAGACCAGGGCTGGACTGTAGACGCTGAAGTGCGCGAAGTCTGGAACGCCGAAGTCAGCGAGCGCACGCCGCTTTCTTCGCAGAGTTTAGTAGACGGCGCAGTAGACGTAGCCTGGTTTAACAACGTTTACAACACGCTGGGTTCAAAACGCTGGGATATGTTAGACGAATCCGCGCAATACTGCTCGGGTGGCGGCGGTCACAAACGCGCCCAGCTTTTTGCCAACGCGCTACTCGGCAAAGAAAAAGTTTCTGAAGTCAGTAAACGCATCAAGGACAAACGCAATCAGGACGCACTGCGCGCACTGGGTCTTATTCCACTCGCTGCGGATGATGCCAAGCAGCGTAAAGAAGTTTTAGAGCGTTACAAAATCATCCAGACCTTTTTGCGTGAAAGCAAACAGTTTGGTTCACAGCGTCAGGCCAGTGAAAAACTAGCTTCACTGATTGCGATGGAAAACTTAGCAAGAACCGCAGGCTACGCCGACCCACAGCGTTTAACCTGGGCGATGGAAGCCGAAGCGATTGCGGACCTCGCGCAAGGGCCAATCAGCGTGGTCAATGAAGATGTCACGGTCACGCTTTCTATAGATGATAAGGGCGAGCCAAACCTCGAGGTCACCAAAAAAGGTAAGCTACTAAAAGAAATCCCAGGCAAGCTCAAAAAAGTTCCAGAAATCGCTGACTTGCGCGAGCGCAAAACCGAGATTGGCAAACAGACCTCGAGAATGCGCCAATCTTTAGAAGAGTCCATGATTCGTGGTGATTTATTTACGACGGGTGAACTCAAAGATTTATTTAAGCATCCTGTGCTCAAACCCATGCTCGAGTCCTTGGTCTTTATCACCGAAGACGGTGCGATTGGCTACCCGAAAGAAAACGGAAAAATCCTCAAAAGCATTAATGCAGAGACAACGCTTGGTGAAACAAAAGTCAGGCTGGCGCACTCCTATGACTTGCTGGAAACAAAAGACTGGCACACCTGGCAGCAAGAATGCTTCACCGCGCAGCGTCAGCAACCCTTCAAGCAAATTTTCCGCGAGCTTTATGTCTTGACGACTGCCGAACGCGAAGCTGAAAAACGTTCGCAGCGTTATGAAGGACATCAGGTAAATCCACGTCAGGCGTTGGCGTTGTTGGGCAATCGTGGTTGGGTGGCTGTACCCGAAGAAGGTGTGCGGAAAACCTTTCACCAGGAAGGTTTGTCTGTGTGGCTCAACTTCCACGAAGGCTTTTATACGCCAGCAGATGTTGACGGTTTAACCATAGATAACCTGATGTTTAGCAAGCGTGGCGAGTGGGAACCGCTCGAGCTAGCAAGCATTCCGCCTAGGCTTTTTAGCGAGGTCATGCGCGATTTGGATTTAGTCGTGAGCGTGGCGCATCGCGGCGGTGTTGACCCAGAGGCGAGTGCATCAACCGTTGAAATGCGAAGCGCGTTGTTGCGCGAAACACTCGGGTTATTGAAACTAGAGAACGTGAGGCTCGAGCGTTCCCACGCGCTTATTAAAGGGCATTTGGGTGATTACACGGTTCATTTGGGTTCTGCCAATGTTCACCGTCAGCCTGGGGGTTCGCTGTGTATTATTCCGGTTGGGTCACAGCATCGGGGCAGGTTGTTTTTACCCTTCGCGGATGATGATCCAAAAACTGCTGAAGTTGTTTCTAAAGTCTTGTTGCTTGCAGAGGATAAGAAGATTCAAGACCCGACGATACTCGAGCAGTTGCGCTAAGGAGAATCCCCCGTACTTTCCTAGCGCGGAACGAAGTCAACGTTTCCATTTGAAACCTGCACCCCCTTAACAAGGGGTCGGTGTGCCAAACACTGATGCATCTTCGTTCCCTACAAATCAGGTACGGGGGATTATAAGGACAATTATGATTTTCAAACGCAAACAACCCAATGCTACAAACCTTAAAGTGCAAATAGAGGAACTCAAACAGCAACTTCTAAATCACAAACATATTGCCTGGAAACCTGTCGTGCAAGAAGAAGATGGCGGTATCTTGGCATCTAAATTCTCGGGTACACCCTGGCTTGCAAAAAACGAAGACTGGCCACAGTGTGAGTGTTGTGGTAGCGAAATGAACTTCTTCCTGCAACTGAATCTCGAGTCTCTCCCAATGGAGGCTCGAGGCAAGGGTTTACTACAAATGTTCTACTGTACAAAGTGCGATAGCTGGGAACCTTTTTCACCCTCGCACTTGCTCAGGGTTGTTTATCCAGACAGTGTTGGAAATACGTTAGTGGCCTTGCCTAACAAGGCTTTCCCCGCAAAAAGAATTATCGCTTGGGAGGCTCTCGAGGAATATCCAGGCTATGCAGAGTGGGAGGACCTTGCTATTCCCATCCAAGTACCTGACATAGCTGCTGAAGCTGTTGAAGATATGCTAGCTAAAGAAGGAGACAAGCTAGGAGGCTGGCCTAATTGGATTCAGAGTGTGGAATATCCTAACTGCCCTCTATGTAACAAACAGATGCAGCTTGTTTTTCAGATAGACTCTAATGACAATCTCGACTTTATGTTTGGTGATGCGGGTTGTGGGCATATTACGCAGTGTTCTGAGCATAAAGACATTTTGGCGTTTGGCTGGGCTTGCTGTTAGTTTTTATTGGCGAATACCCAAAATAGGCCTTTTATAAATTCTTCGCGCCACATTACAAGGTCATGACCTGAAACACGGCTTGTAAAAATTAAATCAACACCGTTATTGGAAAGTTCTTCTGCTAAGGTTTTGGTTATTGAGAGGAAATCTTCTTCAAGTTCTCCCGCAGCAAAGTAAAACTTTGTTGAGGTGTTTGAGGCTGGTCGATTACTTAAATCTACGCTAACCGAAAAGGGAAGTGCGTAACCAAACATATCATAGTTTTTTAAGCCCATCTCTGCGGCAAAAGCACCGCCATTTGAGTGACCATAAATGATTCTTTCCTCTGGGTTAGAAGACGCACCATAGATTTCTTCTGCCCAGGGGAGAAGTTCTTCAATGACAAATCACTCATGCAAAGCAAATCGTTCAGGGTCTAATCCAGGACGATATTCTGTAGCCCGCAAATCCAAAGAGCGGTCATACTCTTTATTGGGGTCGCCTAAATATCTACCTGATTCTATGCCAATCAAAATAAGCTGTGGCAGGTTGCCCTCACGAATAAGCGGTTCTACCAGCGAAGCGTAGTCTATTGCCATACCATCAGTTAGATAAACGACAGGTAAGCCTAGAGGTTTGAGTGCTTCATAGTCTGGTGGCAAATAAACGTAAACAAATCTGCTTTCGCCCAGAAATTTGCTGTCAAATGTTTTCTCAAACGCCCGACTTGCGGTGGGCTCGAGTCTTTCAAGCTCAGGCGGCGCATCGGCACCGCGCCACATCGTTTCCTCGTCTGGAAATATGCCGTCCACAATAAAGTTTGTTCCAATAATCGCTTCTGAGATGTTAGGAACTTGTTTGCTCAGTGTCCAGACATCACTATCTGGCAGACGTGTAAGAGGCTCTTGAAAAGAGCAGCAGATGTCTACAGACTCCGCCTCACCCTCATAGATAAAAGTTATGGTGTTTTCATCCACCCAGACTGAACTGCCCTCCTGGTCACGACGCTCGAGCAACTGTTCTGCTTTGGTAGGGGGCTGGGTTTCAGCCTTGGATGTCTCCGTAGCAGGAGCACATGCAGTAAACAACAGACTCATAATGGGTGGCAACTCCCCGCCTTAAAAGAGCGGGTCTTCTTAGACAATGCTCAGCTTACCTACGCTCACATTAACGTCCAAAGGCAATGCCCTTGCCTTGATATTTAGCGCAGCGTTTAGCTAATCAAGTGACGTTTTTGCTACACTTGGGTTATGTCTGTGCTCGAGCCAATCCCGCTTAATAAAACCTCTAATGGTGTTTTCCGTGTTGGTAATACCCGTGTAACATTGGACTCTGTGATTACTTCCTATACTTTGGGTGCGACCCCAGAAGAAATCGTGCAGCAATTTCCCTCTTTGATCTTGCCTGATGTTTATGCGGTAGTCACTTATTACTTACGCCACAAAGACGAAGTTGAGAGCTATCTGGCAGGGCGACGCGAGCGTTCTAAAGTAGTTAGAGCAGAAAATGAAAGGCGTTTTCCTGCTGAAGGTTTTAGAGAGCGTCTTTTGGCGCGTCAGCGGGGCTAGTCGTGCGTTTCCTCACTGATGAAACCTTCAACAATCATATCCTTCGTGCTTTGTTTCAGCGTGACGCAACCCTAGACATTGTGCGGGTTCAAGATGTAGGGTTAACCGCAGTAGATGCCCCTGAGATTCTCGAGTGGGCAGCCAAGGAAAATCGTATTCTTCTCACCGATGATGTTGAAACTATGACGCATTTTGCTTACGAGCGCGTTCGTGAAAGTAAAGAGATGCTAGGTGTTATAGAAGTTGAGCAAGCGGCAGCCCTTGCTGCAATCGTGGAGGATATCCTTCATACTTGCAACCTGTGGTTTGGAAACAGATATAACGGGACAAGTTCGCTACTTGCCTTTTAAGTGATATCTTTGGGATGAGAAGATTTGAACTTCCGACTGCTTGCTCCCAAAGCAAGCGTGATACCAAGTTGCGCTACGCCCCAACATACCTTTGACATTATTTTGTAGAGTTCGTTTGAATTACATCTAAAACGGTACTTCATCCTCATTATTAGTGTCATTCACCCCAGGCTCTTCACCCTCTAACACTTTTTTCACATCCCTCAGCACGTCAATCAAAAAGTTTCTAGCTCTCGAATAACTCTCGGGGGCGTTGTCTTGTAAGTGAATAAGGTAGCTTGGTTGTGCCATGCCCATGACTTTAGGGTTGGGCTCGGGCAAACGTCCACCTGCTTTGCAGTAGGGGCTCGTTTCAGGAATCTCGAACCACTTGCCACCCTCGGAGGTAATTTTGAAATCTTTACCAAGGAAAAATTGTGCTGCGGTGCCACCCAGGCAAACGAGCGCAACGGGTTTGATGGTCTCGAGTTCCCTTTGTAAATAAGGAAGATAGGCTTTGATTTCTTTAACTGTAGGCGTGCGGTTCACTTTTTGTCCGCGTTCGTCTTTCCACGTCCAGACTTTCACAAGATTCGTCAAATAAATATCAGAGCGTTTCATGTCGGCTTCGCCCATGAGTTCCTCGAGCAAGTCACCTGCGGGGCCCGTGTAGGGATTGCCCGTGTCATTATCTGCACCACTCGGGCTATGTCCAATAAACACCACACGGCTGCCCACATCACCCGCACCAGGCACGAGTTTGTTTACACCATCGGGGAGTGGCAATGCTTTAAGGTCTTCATTAATGTTTGCAATGTCGTCTAGATTTGCCATGCACTACTATAAAACGTTCGGGTGAGGATTACGTTGTGCGGAAGCAGGACTTGGGAGGTAGGAGAAAGGAGTAAGAAGTGATACGTAAAACGTACTTGGGGTTTCTTACAAATTCCCTTTTGCACGCTAGTTTGTGTGATGTGCGCGAGGATAACTTACGTTTATGATTTTGTCTCATCAAACGATAGATGCTGCTACACTTGCAGAACAACTAAAACCTTATTTTTCTGGAGATGTTTATACAAGCAAGCGGTATGAGCCTACACTCGCGGCAGCTAAGAAGATGCTGCTCGAGTACCGCCCTGCTGGTTACGCAAGAACGCGCAACCAAGTAGACGGGAATGTCACGTGGCTTAACCCCTACGTGACGTGGGGTGTGTTTACCCTGCGTGAACTCTTCAATGCTGTAAGACCTAAAGCCAATGGTCAAGACCTAGAAAAGTTCGTGAGTGAGTTGGGGTGGAAAGCCTATTTTAGAGAGGGATTTTTGGCACTTGGTGACAGAGTGTATACGAGTCTCGAGCCTTACAAATATCCCACGCTGGTGAAACAAGATAGTTTACCTGACACCATCAAGAACGCTGCTACAGGTATTGAAGCGATAGATAGCATCGTGCGTGAACTCAAAGAAACCGGTCACTTGCACAATCACAAGCGCATGTGGTTTGCTGCGTACTTGGTTCACTATGCGAAGGTGGAATGGTGGCAGGGTGAAAAACTTTTTTATCATTATCTTTTAGATGGTGAACCTGGCCCGAACGCCCTGAGTTGGCAGTGGGTTGCTTCAACCTTTTCGGGTAAGCCTTATTATTTTAACGGCCAGAACATGGCGAAAAATAATCACTCGGGTTGGAAAAATACGCTTCTCGATGACAGCTATGAAAACTTAAATACTCATTACTTTGCAGGACGCGCGGACGGTAGTTACACAAAACGTCCCCAAGAACAACCCGTGTCTACAGGCGAGCCCCTGTTTCCTGATTTGGTAAGAGCTGTTAAGCAAAAGCCTCTAGTGATCTTGCACGCTGAACGCTTGTCCGATAGTGCTGAGGTTCTGAAGACAGTGAAACACGTCCCTGTTGTTGTTATGTTAGACGGCGCACGTCTTAAAAAAGAGCAACCAAGTTTTATGCGGTTGCACTTCGTGGTGAATTTGGCCGCAGATGTTGTAAAGACGTTGCTCGAGCAAGGACGTGAAGCTGAGCTGGTCCTTGCAGATTCACCAAGTGAGATTGCTGACTATGCTAAAACGAAAGGTTGCGAAAGTATTGCTACACCAGACTCTTGGCATCCTGGCACGTGGCTTTTCTTAAAGCTATTGGATAGACAGTTGCCCGTGTCGGTGGTTGAAGATGTACCTTTTGCAAGAGCCCAAACGTCGCTGCGTTCGTTTAGTAGTTTCTGGGGTAAAGCTGAGCGGCAGGTGCGTTGGCGTTAAACGAAACTCTGTATTCACGTACGTCTTGAATTTAACGCACATAGTGCACAAACACATTTACCGCTTGCAAGAGCGCGTAAATAATAAACGCAATACTTACGCCACCTGCAAAGAGGTCAATGTTTCTATGCTTGGGTAAACCTTGCCGAATAAATCCCCAGAGTAAACCACCTACAATTCCGCCCGTGTGTCCCCAAAAGGACACACCAGGAATCAAGAGACCAAAAATAGAAATAATCACCATCCACTGCACGAGCGAGCGTGTGAGGTGGCGGTCTTGTAAAGAGCGTCCGCGCCAGCTATCGGCAAGCAGTGAACCTGCTACACCAAGCACACCGCCCGAGGCACCAACCAACACGAGTTGCTGCTGACCTTGCACGATGAGTGTGAAGTACGCACCCATGATGGCCCCAATCACAAACGATGCGAGCAAGCTGCCCCAATTGCGTCGTGATTCGTAGAGTCTGCCGAGGTCAAACAGCGACCAGCAGTTAAAGGCAATATGCACGATGCCGCCATGCAAAAACGCATACGACAAAAAACGCCACAGTGCGCTTTGCTCGGGGATTTGGTCAAAGTTGAGAATGTAAGCACCGACAATCGCAGCTTGGTTTTGTCCGTATTGATTGTCTATCCAGCTTTGAGCAATAAAGCAAGCAGTGATAACAGTAATGAGCCCAATACTGCCATAAGGAAAACGATGTTTAGAAATTTTGGGAAGAGGTTCTTCGTACTGCCCAAGTTTGCTTGCGAATTTTTCACGCAGTCCTTCGGGTGCTGTCGAGTAGGCTTGTGCGTAAAGATGTTTGGCTTGGTCTGGGTAGCCACCTTGTTCGCAGGCTCTGGCTACAATACTGTAAAGCACGTACGCGGGTACACCAGGCGGTGGATTTTTGAGTTTGTCGCGCACGGTTTCGACGCGCCCATCTTCGGCGGCGAGCCTGGCTTCACTGAGGATGAGGTTGTGATAACCCGCGACACTTTGGTTTTGCTCCCAACGCGCACGGAGTTTGCGGAGGTCGGCTTCGGCTTCTTGAAAGTTGCCTAGCTCGAGCCACGCCTTGACCCGCGCTGCTAACACCACGAAGCCAGCTTCACCTTCAGGAACCTCGAGACCTAAAATTTTATCCCACTGTTCACTTAGTGAATACACTTGTGCGAGCACGCTCGAGTCGGCTTTATCGCCAAGGAGCGACACGGCGGTTTCTGTATCGCCACTTTGAAGCGCGAGCTGTGACATGAGGCGGCGCAGTGCAAACCTAGCATTCGGTGTCCAGTACAAAACATCGGTGAGGGTTTGAGCGGCAGCGTACCGTTTGCCCCTTGTCAAACTTACGATGAGGATAATCCCGTAAATATAAAGGGAACAAAACACGAGTGCGAACCACACGACAAGTTGTGGCACGTTGTAAATATCAAAGCCCTCTAAAGCGACACCCATCGCCAGCACAGTAGCAAAGATGGTCTTAAACGGTAGTTCGCTGCGCGTGGGTGCCATGTTGAGGGCATAACGGCTCGAGAACACCCCCGATAACCCCGTGACAAGTAAAAAGAGAAAAGTTTGACTCACGTCCTTCAGCGTAGCAGTAATAATGTGAATACGTTTGTTAGCTAAAGGCAAATAATGAGAGGTTAAAGATTAACTATTCAAGATTGAATCGCTCTATAATTTTAATGTTTAACCTTTTATCTCGAATCTCAGGTACAATCAAATAGGGGAGAAGGATTTTGCTAGACGTACTGACAACTTTACTGTTTATGGCGATTGGATATTTCATGGGCACGATTCCGACGGGGTACTTGGTAGCGAAAGCTAGAGGCATTGATATTCAAAAGGTTGGCTCGGGCAATATTGGCGCAACCAATATCTTGCGCTCGGTGGGTGTTGTACCCGCAGCCATCGTCATGTTACTCGACCCACTCAAAGGTTTTTTGGCAACGCTTCTGCCTATGCTGCTGTTGCAAAGTAGCTGGACGATTGCCCTTACGGCACTGGCTACCATACTTGGCAACAACTTTAATGTCTTTCTTAGAATGCGGGGTGGGAAAGGCATTGCGACGAGCATGGGTGCTTTTATGGCCATTGACCCTATCGTGACCCTGCTTTCGATGGTCATTGGAATTTCTACGATTGCGCTGGGGCGATTTGTCTCGCTCGGTTCAATCATTGGGCTCATGTGTCCGCCGCTCATGTTGTTAGCAAGAGGGAATTTTCAGTTCCCTTACTTTTATTTGGCGGTCGTTATGTCTGCTCTGGCAATTTGGAGACACCGTGAGAATATTCAACGCCTCTCGAAAGGCGTAGAACGCAGGTTAGGGGAAAAGACTAAGCTCTTGCAAGTTCCACCTCAAGGCACGACACCTCAAAGTACGATAGCTCAAGGCACGACACACCAGGAGCCGCAGCAAGACCTTACTTAATCCTTAGAAGCCATCTCAACAGTGCCTAAGCAGCATAAGAATGCAAGCGAGCTGAGCAACAGTGAGATAGTTTGAAGGTTTGTACTCATAACGAACGACAAGGTGGCGGAAGGTGTAAAGCCAAGCGAAGAAGCGTTCCACTTTCCACCTACGCTTGTAGCGACGCAGTCTACGTCCATCTTGAGTTTTCTTCACGCAGTTACTTTTATGAGGGGCAATGAGTTCAAGACCTTGAAGGGCAAGTCGTTCATCAAGCGCATTGCTGTCGAAAGCTCCCTCTCCGATAAGTCGAAGAGGGCAAGCTGAAACAAAGGTTGTAGCGAGCGTGCTTTCAACAAGGGTGACTTCGTGTGGGCGAGCACTTGGAATGTCAAGGGCGATGGGAAGACCTGACGCAGCGGTAATGACCATAATCTTGGTGCCTTTCCTGCGTTTGGTTTTACCCACCTCAAGCCCCCTTTTTTCGCCGCTACAAACGTACCCTCTATAAAACATTCACTTCAATCACTAGCCCCTTGCACATGCAAATCTTGGGCGATGTGTTCAAGAAGCTTACGAATAACTCCCTGCTCCGTCCCTGCTTGGAACCTGCGATGACAAGTTTGATACGGTAGATCCCGCTCTGGCAGCTCACACCACCTGGCTCCCCTTTTGAGTATCCACAAAATGCCGTTCAACACCTCTCGATCCTTGCGTCTTGCCCCCATGCGCTTCGGCTCTGGTCAATGCTTCTGGAGGTGCTGCCACTGTTTATCTGTTAAGTCCATCCTTCAAGTTTATTCAGCTCGCTTGCATTCCTATGACTTTTCAGATGGCTTCTAGATTCGGATTTTATTAGTATGCAGACTAGGACTGAGTAAAAACAGTAAAAGGTTAAAAGTAAGAAAATTAATTTTAACTTTCAATCTTCCTACTTTTAGCCTTTAGCGAGGTGCTGCTTACGAGAAATCTCGAGTCAAAGCAGTAGCTGAGCGATTTCTTGCTCGATCCCCTCGGGGTAGCGGTGCAACCCTGCTTCGTAGTTAAAATTATTTGTGGGGTCTATGACGTCCATGAGCCACAAGAGACCACGTAGCATGATGGCGGTGTAGGCGTCAAAGAGTTCTGTGGCGAGGGGTCCTACGCCTGCGGCTAAGTTGAGCAAATTGCCGCGTGTTAAAACAAAAAATTCTTTACCGTTTATTTCAAAGCGGTCAATATGTTTGGTTAAAGCTGTAAAAGGTTGCTGATAAAGCCAGGTTGTGTCGAGCTCGAGCCCTGAGTGTCCTGCGTTAAGAAGGATGGTTCCAGGATTAAGTTGCTCGACATGCTCGGCGCGTAAGACTTTTTCTACGCCTGTCGCCGTGACAAGGATGTTCGCTAAACGCAAGCCTTCTTGAAGCGTCACTGCATGACAGCCGTGATGCCGCGCCTCGAGTGCTCGTATTGGGTCAAGCTCCGCAACGTGAACAATTGCCCCAAGGGTGCGGGCACGTTCAGCGATGCCCTTGCCGACAGGGCCATAACCAATCACCAGGATGTGTTTACCAAACAAACCCATACCTGTGACAAGGTTAAAGGCTGTCCAGATACCGTCACCCACGTGAAAGCGGTTTTCAAATTTATCTTTGAGAGCAATGCTGTTCCACTCAAAAACAGGGAAGGTGAGCGTGTGTTGTTTTAGTAGGTGGATGCCGCTCGTGGTCGCCTCGAGCCCACCTTTTATAGTTTGGTTCAAACAAGCTACACTGAGTTCTCCGCCTGTATCGCAGAGGTAGTCGGGATGAAAGTCTTGCAAGGTTTTAAGATTCTCGAGCCTTTCCTTTTCACTCATGCCCTGGTAGCCAAACACAGGAATATCTTTTGAAACTAAATACGCTGCCGAGACATCATGTGTACTGTCGCAGTTGCAGGCACCTACAACGACTTCAGCACCCGTATCTCTGAGGGCAAGTAGCATCGGCACAACGTTGAAAGTGATGTGTCCCCAATAGGCGACACGTTTCCCTGCATAGTTTTTACGTTGCGCTAACCCAACGTAATGTTCGGTAACAGGTGTGATATGACGGTGCCAAGCGAGTAAACCTAAATCCATGTCTGAAGCAAGTGCACTGTCTTTAATACGACTGTCTTCGATGGGGTTCATGTTTTCCCCTTCAACGCAAGCTCCCAAACCTCAGCAAACCTGTCAGCAGACCAACCCATACTGCTTGAAAAACCTACAGTGTTTGAAAAACCTATAAGGCCTGAGACTTGCCCGTCGCCGAGTTCTACAATGCGCTTTACACCATCGTCACGTTGGGTCACATTAGCAGAGAAAAAACGGCTCGAGAATTTGTTCGCACATTCAACTACTAAATCTGGAGTGGTCATTGATAACGATGTGCTAAAGCCCTTTGCTTTGAGAATCTCGAGTTGTTCGCTGAACATTTCATCCGGTCGCTTTGGGTTGAGCGGGTCACTCGGAAAAAGAAAATGCAAATTCATACTAAGAGTTTAGCAACAACTAAGAGTTTAGCAATAGCTAAATCCTCGAGCCCCAGTCCCACGCTCTTAAATAAGGTTTTGCCACTGGGTTCAATCTTTTGGGGTTCAATCTTTTCTGAAACGAGTCTTGCCAAATCACCTTTGACATTTTCCCAAGGCCAGCCCTGTTTTGTGGCTTGGATTAAATCCCCTGCCTCAAGCTTGCAAGAGGGAAGGTCATCTGCGTCAAAAGAAGAGAGGGTAATGCTCTACCTCTCAAAAGTTCTAGCTACACTATATTAGGGAATAACAAGTAAGCCCTTGGTGAGGTGAATATCTCCATTTGTACCTCCTGCAGGACTAGGTCTTGGATCATCCATAGATAACTCGAACGTCCATAGTTCTACATCGTTGGCAAAGAGTTTATAGAAGGAGTCTTCCCCTTCTTCCACACGGATGGCACATAGTTGTTCCTGCCATAGTTGTAAATGTTTTACCATCACTACGCAGAAGATCATAATCCATTAACCATTGCCCTTCAATAATATGGCTTTTAACAAAAGTTTCCAAAGTTGAGCTGGCTAAAAACTCTTCAACGCTCTTGCCTTGACGTATTAACTCATTTTCTAAGTGGAGAATATCTGGGTATACTATCGTAAATTGTCGATTTACATCACTGAGTAAATCTACTAAGCCTGTGGTGACAACTGCTCTATCAAAGATAAATTGCTCGTAAGCTGCATTGTTCTCGAAGCCCCAACCAAGTGAGCGAGGTGCATCTACAGGCTCAGTGGTTCCTTGTGGTGAGCAACCACACAGCAACATAATAAACAGTAAGCTTAAGAATTTTTTCGGCATAGCCTCTCACTACTCCCTTTCTCTAAATACAGAAAAGGAGTAGTCTGTCCAAAAGTCGAAAGATGCTTTGGTTTTTGAAAATGGATAGACAAGCCAAGCATAGTTTCTATCTCAAATTTGTTGATCGTTAAGTATAAACATGAATTTAGTTTAACCTGCATAAAAAGAGCGAGCAGTATTTTGCTCTCTCTAACAAAACCTGATTGAAAGATTTAAGGTGCCACCAAAAGCCCTTCAATGACTTGACGAGTGCCGTTGCCAGTTCCTACAGATTTAG
>JBOFGY010000161.1:0-4552 GCA_051649365.1 Trueperaceae bacterium | reverse complement strand
AGAAAAGACCATGCCCCTGCCCATCTTGGCATGTTGCGTCAACTCGCCTTGAATCTCCTCAAACGTACCCAGCCTCCTAAGCCAAAGATGAGTCTTAAAAACCTTCGTAAACGCGCGGGCTGGGAATACCACCTTCCTTTTGCTCATTCATGTTCTCAAGAGCTACCAAACTCGTGCAATCAGCAATCACGCCGATAACTTCTCCACCTTGAGCTTGAATATCTGCAACAACGCTGTTCACCGCACTGACATCACGTCCGTTCACGACGACCTTAGCACCATTTGCGGCAAAAGCCCTACAGGCTTCAGCTCCGAGTCCTCTCGATCTACCTTGTCACGAGTACAACTTTATTGGCCAAGTCAGGGTAAGTTGGTAGCGATTGATTCATCGTTTCCCCTTTATAAAATAGGCTTAAAAACCATCGCCGCTACCATTGATAAAAGAAGTAGAGCCCATCTCAAAAGTCATAGTTATGAGATTTTCTTTCAAATAACTCGATAAATTCTGAAACATTATTCATTTCATTGACGGATTCTGCATCAAAATGATTTTTGAGATAGCTTCTAATATATCAAGGCTGTTCAGAAAAATTAAGCGGTTCTGAGCAACGTTGATTTGCTGGGAATTTGGTGCTGTCGTCATGAGGTGAGCGAGTTGATTCGTGGTCATGCGCGTTAAAGTTGCACCCCAAATAAAAGATAAGAAAATAGCGACGAAGCCCCAAATAATCCACAGCGAGTTAAAACTCACGCCCATTCGTGTCGCGGTAATAATGCCTGCAACGAGCGTGAGTGCGGCGGCTGGTCCAACAATCATCCGACCATAAACATTACCTTCTTTAACTAATACTTGCAGGGCTTGAAGGTTGCTCAAACAAGCGATGCGAACATTGAAAATACTTAAGGTGACCACGCCGCCAATCCAGATAATTGCAGCTACAATATGAATGTATTTGAAAAGTGTATAAAGTGTTAGCATCCTAGCTACCTCCGAAAGATAAAGGGTAAGAGGAACCCTACCCTTCACGCTCCAAAAACTTTTTAGCTTAGCAGTCAAACTCTTCACTCGAGATTTCACCTTTAGCAAAACGTAGTCTTGCGATATGAACTGCCTTATCAAAACGTCCCAGGGTATCAGACATATCTACCTCGAGTCCCCCTTTAAGCGTTTCAAACTGTTTGGGTGTAATTTCACTTTGGGCAAGGCGTTCCCGGGCTACACTCATGGCTTCATCTTCACTCTCGTCACTACCCCCTTCTCTACTCTGCCAGAATTCCTCGCGCATCCAGGGGGCATGTTTACCCCAATCGCTCTTACTTCTTTTACAATCGCCACGTCCTTGCCAGTTGCGATACCCTGCATAACGTATCCCTCGAGCGAAAAACTTAATGAGCATGAAGAGGAAGATAAAAAAGAGGATCGTGCCAATGAAGTTAAGAAATCCTAATCCAAAGCCAAAAGCGTGCATTCCGTGAAAACCACCTGCAAGTACCATAAACGTCTCCTTTATTCGTGTGAGTCAGGCAATTCCATATCGCCTATTTTGGCGATGCTTATGAGCCTGCTGCTCAATGTAAAGGTAGAGTAGGAAGAAAGCTGTGAAGCGTAGGCGAAAGACGTGTGAATGCAGTATGAAGAGAAAGCAGAAGGGAGAATGTAGAGGAAAGGAGAGGGAAGAAAGGTATTCGGTTCAGGCCTATTTAGCCACAACTCGAGCTTGCCCGAACAAACCAAATCCTAGTAAAACCGCAAACGCCCCAAACCCTGCGATGACATAGCCCAACCCAAAGGTGGCAATAAACGGTTGCGCCAAGAGTGGTGAGAAAAATTGCCCTAGAAAAATTGAGGTCGTTAAACCACCTAACAACCTGCCGCGCAAATGAGCAGGTGCAAACGATGACACCCAGGTCGTCCAATTTGGAATTAGCATTCCGCCACCCAAGCCCGACACAATGAAGCCCACAAGCATGAGTGAAAGGCTATTCGCTATCCCCGCCATCATCCAACCTACACCCAACAATGCAAACCCAAAAGCCGCGAGCTGCGCAAAATTAACGCACGTTTTAAGCCTTGCATAATTCAGGGCAACAACAGCTCCAGCAAGTGTAAACACGCCCATCGCGTAACCTGTTTGCGAAGGTTTGAGTTTACCAACCTCGACGAGCAGAAAGGGCATTTGAGTAGGTCCCAAATAAAATACAAGCATGTGCAAAAATGCCAAAGCGTAGATCGTGAAAAGTAAAGAATGTGGAAACGTCGCATCCCGTGCAACGAGTTGTGAAGCTCCTTGGCGTATGGGTTCAAATAAAACTGTGATAGCAGTAGGCAAAATAAGCAGTGAAGCCAAATAAATCCAAAAGGGTGCGTGCCAACCCACATCCGCGAGGATGCCACCGAGCGGCAACAAAATCACGCCACCAAAACTGGTAAAGGCACTCGACACGCCAATAAACGAGGCCCTTGCCGGCCCCGTAAAGTAATCCGAAATGAGTGCGTTGGTCGCTGTCATAATGGCAGCAACCGCAACCCCTAAAAGCGCACGACCCACCAAAATAAGATGTAAGGACTCGAGCCACGCACCACTCGTGCCTGCAATAACGTAAAGCAGAAGGCCAAACATAAGCAATGACTTTCGTCCAAACTTGTCTGCAATAAGACCAGCAAGGGGTGCAAACAGAGCCACCGCTAAAGCCGTTGCCGTAATAACAAGTTTAACCAAAAGGTCAGCATTGGGAATCTCTTGAAAATGCTGCAACATGCCAGGCAAACCTGGGGCAATCGTTGCACCCGCCATAATCGTGAGCATGGCAGAAGCGAGCAACGTTGCTTTGAGAACGGGATGATTTGTCTTAGAATCGGTCATGAGCAAGTAGACCACGCCCCTAGCAGCGTTTTCGTGTTATGGCAAACTAGGGACCTACAAAATGAAGCTTTTTTGTTAAGTGTATTACAATGGTATTGAAAGCTAGTCTGAGCTAAGTCTCTTATTGGGGACGCACCTTAAACTATTCGTTCGTTTTGTGAACCCTCAGGCAATCCTGTTAAACTGAAACCTTATGCTAGATATCAAACTCATTCGTGAACAACCCGAACGTATCCGCAAAGCGATTCGCGACAAGCAGATGCCCGATGCTGAAGGAAAGCTTACACAGCTTCTTATGATAGACGAAGAGTTTCGGATTCTTAAAAAAGACCTCGAGGACAAACAAGCCTTGCGAAACGCCAACAGCAAAAAAATTGGCGATCTCAAGCGCAAAGGCGAAAACGCTGACACTCTCATGCACGAGATGGGCGTGTTGTCTGACGAAGTGAAACGGTTAGAAGAAAAGAGTAGAGGCTTAGAAGAGCAGTTTAGTACGCTCATGCTCGAGCTACCGAACTTACCTCACGAAAGCGTACCTTACGGCGTAAGCGAACATGACAACGTCGTGGTGCATGAAAAAGGCGACAAGCCAAGCTTTAGCTTTAAGCCAAAAGCACACTGGGAGTTGCCCCTTTTTAAAAACTGGCTTGATCTCGAGCGGGGTGTCAAAACCACGGGTGGCGGCTTCCCTATTTACAAAGATGACGCAGCAAAACTTTTGCGCGGCCTTATTCAATTTTGCTTAGACGCTTTGACCGAGCGAGGTTACCGCGAGTGCATGCTGCCACTCCTCGTTAACAGTGATAGTGCCACTGCCACCGGACAACTTCCCGACAAAGAAGGACAAATGTATCAGGTCTCAGATGGCTTTTATCTTATTCCCACCTCAGAACTTATTCTAACGGGAATGCACCGCGATGAAATTTTAGACACGAAAGACTTGCCCCTAAAGTACACGGCGCATAGTGCTTGCTTTAGGCGCGAAGCTGGCAGTTACGGCGCACACGTGCGTGGCATCAACCGCGTGCATCAATTTGACAAAGTGGAAATGGTGCAGTTCACCACGCCTGAAACGAGCTACGAAACCCTCGAGGACATGACGGCAACTTCCGAAGCCTTGTTAGACGCACTCGGTCTGCCTTACCGCCGTTTGTCTATGTGTACGGGTGATATAGGCTTTACACAAGCCAAAAAATATGACCTTGAAGTGTGGAGTGCCGGGCAAGAAAGATGGCTCGAGGTCTCCTCGTGTAGTAACATCACCGATTTTCAAAGTCGCCGCCTTATGACCCGCTACCGCGAAGGTGGGGCAGGTGGGAAAGGCAAAACTGAACTCGTCCACACGCTTAACGGCAGTGCTTTTGGCATGGTTAGAATGCTTGCTGCAATTTTAGAAAACTTTCAAGAAGCCGATGGGCGCGTGCGTGTGCCCAATGTTTTGGAACCTTATGTACGCAAATCGAGCTTAGGTCAAATGAAGCAGGCAGGGTCAATTAAATAAAAACTAGCTCCGAATAGGCATTCTCACCCCCTCACATTAAACTCATCATAATCCAATGTTAGGAGATGTGAGATTTCTTACACTCGGAAGGATTCCAACGCCTGTAGCACGTGCCCTGAGGTGGCAGGCCCTAAGGAAAGCCTCTGCACTAGGGAGACCTCGGTTAGGTAAGCGGGGTGGTGGCGAG